>JBBSPQ010000120.1:0-6375 GCA_038258585.1 Pseudomonadales bacterium | reverse complement strand
TCCATCCCCTGCCGGGCTTCCGGATTCATCCGTACTATGTTGATTTCAGTACACCTTGCTTCGACGATCAACATCATTTAATTCTAGGCAGTTCCTTCATCAGCACTGGCGCCGAAGCGAGCATGTGGGCTCGGTTCCACTTCCGTCCGCACTTTTTCCAACATGCCGGGTTCCGTTTGGTGCAGGGCGAGGACAAAGCGGTGGCGGAGGAAGATCGTTATGAGACCAATGCCCTGCTGAACCAATACCTACTATTCCATTGGGGCAGCGAAAATGATCAGCGCGATGAACAGATCTCGAGTCGAGTCGGACATCCGAACGTAAAACCGTTCGTGCAAACCACCGTTGACCTCGTCAACCGCTTCGCCCAAAACAAAAGCAAAGTACTGGATCTTGGTTGCGCAGTTGGTCGAGCCAGTTTCGAACTGAGTCGAACATTCAAAGAAGTGATTGGTCTGGACTACAGCCAGTCCTTCGTTGACGCTTGTAATGGTTTGAAGGAACGCGGAGAGATGAACTATCTGCGTCACGAAAGCGGCCGCTTCAGTACGCCGATGCAGGTACGAGTCGATGACGATATCGATGTCCGAGGCATTCAGTTTGTGCAGGGTGACGCGTCGGATCTGCACGCGAAGCAATTGCAAAAAGCGGTTTCAATGCAGGGCTTTGACGCAGCGCTGCTGAGCAACCTACTCTGCCGACTTCCCGATCCAGCCGCCTGTGTGCGCCAGTTTGTGGAAGACGACAAGCTGCTGAATAAAGACGGCGTGCTTATTCTGTGCTCACCGAATAGCTGGATGACGCAGTATACGGATGCAGAAAATTTTGTTGATGGCGAAGACAATGAAACAGCCCTCCAAAAGCTAGCCGCAATTCTTGAAGGATTCGAATTAATCCACGAAGAAGACCTGCCGTTCATGATCCGCGAGCATCGCCGCAAGTACGAGTATGTTGTCAGCCAGGTGTCAGTCTGGCGGAAAAAATAACTCAGTAGCCCTTCTCGAATTTTAACCTACCTCACAAAATGCGTCCGCAAGTCTTGGCGGACGCTTTTTGAACGTCCTATCGAATGATTGAATTTCAGCCCAAATTCGGATTAGACTCCCGTCAAATAAAGAGGAAGCCTAGTAAAGGGATTTTCACGCGTTTAAACCCGAAGGTGCGGGTAGTCTCCTGGGCAACAAAGTATTTAATGCAGGAATCGTTTAGCGTGTTCCGGGTGAGAGATTCTTACGATTTATAGAGCCAAAGCCCCGACTAATAGTTTGAGTTGGAAATTAGCTTCATAATATCTATAAATTTTAATTGATTAGCGTGCACTAAGTTCGGTGTCAAAGAATTATATGGCCGCCCGCTAATAATTATTAGGAGGCCGTAGGCCTCATAAATATACTGTTATGTGCGCAATGTGACATCGGCACCATCGTAAAAGGAGGAGTGAGGAAGTGGAGTTAATCGGTTTACTTATCATGACAGTAGCTATATTGATGTATGGAGTTATACCAGTATTGGCAGATTTCAATTCAAGTCATGCAACCAATACCTCGTGGTCTCCTCACGCCCGCTTCCATGCGGTGTTTTTCAAGATAGTTGGCACCTTTTCTTCACGCAGCCTGCAACTCTGCACTCTTAGTTTGTTGCTCCCGATCCGGGTTCAAGTACACCTCACCAATCGCAGTACAGTTTCTAATCTCTCTGCTTCCCCAGCGCGATGGTGTCTTTTGCTTGGCCGCTTCCAGAACTTCTTTGCGGTTATCCAAGATCGTTTGATCCAACCCACTGTGACGCTCCTGCGGCGTTACAAAACGGATCTTGCTGTGCTTGTGCTCATGGTTGTACCACTGCACAAAACGTTCAACCCACTGCCTGACCTGCGTCAGGTTCTTGAACCCGCTTGATGGCCACTCGGGGCGATACTTCAATGTCCGGAAAACAGACTCCGCATACGGGTTGTCATTGCTCACCCGAGGCCGACTGTATGAGGGCATGACACCGAGTTCTTCCAACTTTATCTTCAGCGTCTGCGACTTCATAGGAGCACCGTTGTCCGAGTGCAGCACCACCGGCTTGTCGAAGCACTGTTCAGCCAGCATGGCTCTTTGTAGCACCGTGACAGCATGCTCACCGCTTTCCTCTTCGTACACTTCATAACCGACAATCTTGCGGCTGAACACATCCATGAACATGTGCAGATAAAAGAACTGACCTCGAACCTGAGAGGCGCAGTACGTAATATCCCAGCACCAGACCTGGCACGGACCACTGGCAATGTGTGTGCTCGGCAGTGCTTTGCGCTGTGGGGCGCGGGTCTTGCCTCGGTGATATAACTGGTCATTCTCTTTGAGCACTCGATAGAACGAGGACTCCGACGCTACATAAACTCCCTGATCCATCAGCGCCGGAACGATCTGTGTCGGGGGCAAATTGGCGTACAGCGCCATGTTGCACAGCTCCAGTATCTTGGCCTGCTCTTGCTCGCTGAGCTTGTTCGTGGGTGCGGGCCTGATCGCCTCAACTCGTTGGTCAGCCTGCACCGCTCCTGCCCGATACCAGCGCCGGTAAGTGCGAAGCGCGATCTGCGCCTCTTCGCAAGCCTTTACCAAAGTCGCTCGATTTTGCACCGCTTCCTGTATCCACCCAATCAATTTCTTGCGCTCTGGCAGCGACGTCATTCGTCCGTGCCTTTGTTCTTCCAGAACGCATCCAACTTTTTTCGCAGTACCAGCAGCGCCGCTGTCTCCGCCAGCGCTTTCTCTTTACGGCGAAGCTCTTTCTCCAGTTTCTTGATCTGAAGCTTGTCTGCTTTGCTCTGTTGTTTGAGCATTTTGGCTTGGGCCTGGCTGCTTTGGAAGCCAGACAGTGACGCCTCTTTCCACCCTTTCACCTGCTCTGCAAACAACCCCTTCTGACGACAATACTCGTTGAGCTGGGTCTCACTCATCGAGGCAGTTTCTATTACCGTGGCCAGCTTTGCTTCAGCTGACCACTGATCGGTGGTATTAGGTTTGGGTCCGGGCACGGCACGTCCTCTTAATTTGGCTTGGGTGCGCCAATTATAAAGGGTTGCCTCGCTGATGCCTTCCATTTGAGCTACTGCCGACACGGTCATGTTGTGCGGGGGCAATAGTCGATTCAAAACCGCTTCTTTACGTCCTTCTGAAAAACGCGCCACTTCAAGTCTCAATCCGCCCCTCTGGTAAAAAGTAGGTGGTGCCAACTATCCTGCCAGAGCGGGCATGTCGTAACGCAAGTCATCACTTCATCCGCTATTGCATTAGTGGCCCTGGTTTTGATTTGGGTTCCTTCTGATAGTCGATCTCTATTTATTTGTATCGCGGTAATCATTAGTTCGTGTGTGCTTGGCGGATTTTTCCTAAGCGCTTTGTTCAAATCCACATACGGTGGAGAACTAAGTGACAAAGCCAGACGCTTAAGAATTGATCCCAATTTAGCTAATTTTTCTGGCTCCGCCGTACTATTAATAACCGGAAGAGTAATAATTCTGGCAGGCACATAACAAGGCAAATCAATTCGCAGCTACGCTGCCGGACGCGCAAGCGCGCCGTTGTTCGCGGCGTTACATAGACTAAAGGAGTGGATGCTATGAAACCAACACGCAACGAAATGACCATAAGTACTCTTATATAATCAAGTTACTTTCTCCTGTTCGTAGCGGCCTTTCTAAGCTTAATGAGAGCACTAGAAGGTTGGGAGGTGGCAGTTCCTGGACTAACACTTGTGGTGGGATTCTCCATCGGTTTACAAGTATCAAGTATTCTAAAAACTCAGGAAATGCGCATATCGGAACTCGAACGAAGAATCCGCTAGAAATGAAGCACGGCATGTAACAAAAAATTCCACGCTATCAGTAGAGCTGGCGCGTGTACAAGTGCGTTACATGCTTATCTAACTCTCATGCTTCAAGACTCCAATTGACAGTGGTATCAATAGTGGTATCATTTTTTCATGGCTAAAGTTCAAGATATTCTCTGCCAGATGCGGGACAACCCTAAAGGCATCAAATTCAATGACCTAAGCAAGGTCTGTGATACCTATTTTGGTGAACCCCGACAATCTGGTTCGAGCCACAGAGTCTATCGGACCCCATGGAAAGGAGATCCCAGGATCAATATCCAGAATGCCAAGGGTATGTCTAAAGTCTATCAAGTGAAGCAGGTGCTTCAGGCTGTTGAGCGGTTGGAGGTGCAAAGTGGCAAAAAATATTGATCGGTATACATACAGAGTGACTTGGTCTGAAGAAGATCAGGAGCATGTAGGGCTGTGCGTTGAATTCCCCAGCCTGAGTTGGCTGGGTGACGATCCTGAGTTTGCGTTGAAAGGTATTCGTCAATTGGTTCATAAATGCGTTGAAGATATGCGTCAGACCAATGAAGAAATTCCTGAGCCACTCTCGTCAAAACAATTCAGCGGAAAATTTATGGTGCGCGTGCCCCCAGAAACTCATCGATTGTTAACGATTGAAGCAGCAGAGTCAGGAGTCAGCTTAAATCGGCTTATTTCCAGCAAGCTGCATCAGCCACGCATGTAACAATCTCAATCAAACGGACGCTCACTGCGTTCCGCCGTTGTTGAAGGGCGTTGTGCATAAGAATCGAGAAATTCAGTGCTTTTACTACGATGCCAATTATCTGGTTAAGCTCGTCGTAGATGAAGAAGGATCACAGGAAATTCGAGAACACCTCTATGCAACCGACGTCGTTGTAATTACAACACTCTTTTGCTTTTACGAGGCATTGGGTGTTCTTAAATCGAAGAAATAAAATTTGGGTTCTACCCCGATTACACGGACGGTTATAAAAAGGGTTTCAGATCTCCCATGGTGAAAAATTATTGAAAGTCGCAGTTATTTTTGGCGGAACCAGCGAAGAGCGGGATGTGTCAATTGCCAGTGGGCTGGAAGTAATCTCGGGGTTGAGGGCAGCGGGTCACGACGTAATTTCTGTAGACACGGCGAAAGGAGTCCTGTCATCGTAAAACCGAACTCTCAGTGCTCCACCATTGGACTGTCGTTGGTTAGGACTGAATCTGATCTTCCTGCCGCGATTGCAATGGCTGGCATATTCGATCACGAAGTAATGCTTGAGACATATATAGAAGGGCGTGAATTTACTGTGGGAATTCTGGACGAGAAGCCCCTAGCGGTAGGCGAAATTATTCTGCCAAGTGAAGTCTTTGACTACACGAGTAATTATCAGCGAGGTGGAGCGAAGGAAGTGTTTCCAGCGGAGATCTCACCGGCGGCGACGCAGGAGATACAGGAATTTGGACTTCGCGTGCACAAGGCATTGAAGCTAGGAGGCTACTCACGGATAGATTTCAGGATGGACGCATCCGGCCAGGTTTGGTGTCTGGAGGCCAACAGCGTTCCCGGCCTCACGCCGACAAGTCTATTACGACAGTCCGCCAAGGCCGTTCGAATTGGTTTTTCTGAGCTTTGTGAGCGGAACTGCCAACTGGCAATCCGATGAACAACGAAGCAAGAATTAAGAAATGGATAGAGACCGAATCAAAACGAATGCCGGCACTTTATGACTTTGCCTTCGAAGTCGACGTATTTTTGACGAACCCAAGGCTAGGCAATGAATATTGAGCTAGTAAAAATAGACAACGTCAATGACTGTCGATTGAAGGATATGTTTCAGACCTATGTCATCGAAATGCAAATGTTTTTGGACCAGAGTGACACAAAGAATAAGTGTCTAAACTCGGCAGAAATATTAAATCGATATTGGGGAAATCTCCCAAATTGGCCATACCTTATAATGAAAGATAATGAAATAACTGGTTTTTGCCTGCTTAGGCATTTGCCTGGAGAGCCTGAAACAATAGATATAGACCAGTACTACGTATCAAAGGAGTTCAGACGCATGGGGATTGGTGGCATGTCTCTTAAAATTCTTATCGAAAGACATCCTGGAAATTGGGTAATCCGAGTTCTGAAAACGAATACTGGGGCCTTGAATTTCTGGATCCACGCCGTGCAGACCCGCATTGGTACCGGTTATGAATGTAAAAGCGAAAGGGATGACATGCACTTCATTCGTTTTGCAACAACATAAAATGCTGCCTCACATTTGAAATAGAGTTCAAATCCTTATGTCCAACTTAAAAATCATGTTGACTGAGAAAATATTAACCATTCCTGGTGTTGCAGAAAAAAATTTGGTCTACAGAGAGTGGTGGAATTACTGAATTTTTTTTAAAGAAAAGAGCCAAAGGCTCCCTTTGGATAGAACTGCGATTCGATTCCAGTAGTGACGTGTTGAATGTTTTTCGGTTAGTTCAACTTGCCATCAATCAAATGTAGTGGAGACAGGCACCTGGGAGTTGACGTATCGTGAAACCGCTAATAAG
>JBBSPQ010000119.1:0-6407 GCA_038258585.1 Pseudomonadales bacterium | reverse complement strand
GCAGTTGTTGGTCTTCGTTCTCGCCGCGCGCGATGATGGCTCGCAGCATTTTTTCAATCTCCTCCACCTCGCGACGTTGCTGTTGCTGAGTGGCAATCAACTCCTGAAGCTCTTCGTTGTCGCGGGTATTCTGTCGAGTCTGTCCCAGACCCTGCTCACGATTGGCCGTTTGCAGATCCTGTTGCAGTTCGCGTTGCTGCTGTAGCAATTGTTCTCCACGCTGACGCACATTTTCGGCGAGTTGATTCACAGAGCTGTTTTGTTCGGCATTCATCTGTCGCTGTTGTTCACGCAGACTTTCCAGAGCGCGCTGGCTGCGCGCGGCTGCTTGTGCAGGTGAGTCTGCCTGTGCCGCATCCTGCATTTGCTGAGCGGCGCGAGCTAATTGGTTCTGGCTTTGACTGTCTGATTGTCCACCTGATGAACCACCCTGCGCCTGACCTTGCTGGCCCTGCTGGCCTTGCTGACCCTGCTGACCCTGCTGACCCTGCTGACCGCGAGAAAGTTGCTGCGAAAGCTGCGCGACTTCCTGACTCAATTGTTCCTGTTCGCGCTGAAGACGTTCAAGCTCACGTCGACGCTGTTCTTCTGTCATCGCCTCCTGACGACGAGCAAGATCGCGTTGCGCACGAGTAAGACCTTCCTGCCGACGCGCCAGTTCTTCCAGTTTGTTGGCTTCCTGAGAATTCTGCGCCGAACTGCCACCACCAGCACTCTTCGGCGTCTCGTAGCGATTCTCTAATTGTCCCATTTCCATTTCGAACAGTTCGCGCAGGTCTTCACGCTCCTGCTGAGCGCCACCTCCACCACCGCCACCACCGGCTTGCTGGCTGCTGACATTGGTACGATTGATGTCCGCTTCAGCTTTGAGGATGTATTGCAGCGCTATTTGTTCAGGTTTTAGCGCACTCGTGACCTGCTGCTTATCGAGTTCGACGATCGCCTCATTCATCTGCTCAATAGCTTGTTGCAGATTCAACACCGCACTGTCGTAACTGTCATCAGAAAAGTTGAGTCGTTCGGCCAGACGTTCAATCGATTGTCTAGCGCGGTTGGTCGCATCACCCTGAGATTCTGAGATGATTTGAATATCAGTCGCCATCGACGCCGGATCAACATTGGTTTGGTTTCTGAGTTTCCACGTCGCAGCAATAATGTCTTTCTGTAACGTCACCAGAGCACTGCTCTCGCCACCGCCACCTCCTGCACCGCCTTGGCCTCCCCCGCCATTCTGGCGCCGGAACTCCTGATCAGTAGGGACCACCTGTAAAAAGTAAATATCCGATATTACTTGTGCCGGACCTTTCAGACCGTTGTTATCGGCAAGGGTCAGGTAGTAACTGACAAAGTCGCCCGGCGCTACATTCATGTCTTCCAAATACAACAATTCATTGCCATCGATATTGCGAGTCTGTTCCGTGGGCAGAAAATCCACCGCTACTTCGTCGGCGCCCACTACGGCGTAATGCAATTCAAACTGACTCAGACCGTAATCATCGTTGGCGGCAACATCCAGTACGACTTCTTCCAGCGGCATCACGTCTTGGTCCTTGCCCGGACTTCTGAGCGTGAGCTCGGGAGGCGTGTCGGCAATGGAGCGTATGTAGTAATCGAGAGGATCCTTGCTGACGAGATCCTCGAAATCCTCGGCCATGACATGATAGACAACATCACCCGCTACGCTAATTGTGGCGCGCCCGACATTGCCTTCGATAGTGAGGGGTATGGCCGCATAGCCGTTTTCATTGTCCTGAAATTCTATTGAAGCAGTCTCTACATTTTTGTTGAAAGTGATTACCAGTTCGGCCTGCGTTCCTTCCGGCACCACCATATCGCCGCTGTCTTCCTCGGCGTTGTCTTCTATGCCGGTATAGTCAGGGTAGTTGTAAGCGACGTCGATCTTTTCGACCTTCGGCAAATCGTAAAGACGGATACGAAATTGCTCCGAACGCTGCTCACCGTTCTGCACAAAATTGACGTAGTAAATTGTGTCTTCCTGTAACGAGGGCATGAAATAACTATACGAGGCACTGTCGCTGCCACTGCCATCCTGACGCATGGTCAATTCACGCCAGTTCACATTGTCAGTCTGTACGCGCAATTGAATTTCGCTTGGAGTGGCATTGGTCACTCGCGCCACAATTGTCGCGGAGTTGCCGCGCTGCATGTCGATATCACCCGGCTCAACACTGATGATAATTTCCGGCGCTTCCTCGACCACGGCCACAATGGGCACGGGCTCTGCACCAAAGGGCCAGACCAGTTTACCCGCCGCAGTCAGCAACGATTCAGACAACAAGAGTGCCGCACCTGCCACCGCCATCATGGCAAAAGCGGAGGAAACAGAGACCCAGGAATTTTTGGACGAAACGACCTGATCAACACGCGCCTGTTGCTCGTGAACATGCGCTTCGGCGTCCGCCCACAACTGTCGTACAAACTGCTGGGAAACACCTTTGCTGCCTTCATACTCGTCCGCGCTGAACTCGAGCGAGGTCAGCAGTCGTTGTTCCAGATCCGGAATACGCCCTTCGACATAATGAGCGAGATAATTGTCATCGGATTTCACGCGCCGCAGTTTAGCGACCACATAGCCTACGGCGGCGACTGCACCGACGAGCAGAATTCCAAAAAGGACGATGGCACCTGCTCCGGATGGAGCCAGCCAGATTTCAAGAAGACTTAACAGCAGAGCAAGGACGGTGATTGCAAAAACGGCAATACTGACCTGATGCAAGACATACAACCGACTGCGACGACGGCGGATATTCCTGAGGGTCTGGCGCAGATTTTCGAGAGTAGGAGATGACATAGAGAATCTTCTTATCTGTGCGTTTTATTGTTGTCGCTGCTTGAAAAACTTCCTCGCTGCATTCAGATGAAGCGCCTGTAGTACCATTTCAGCACCGTTTCAGTAGTGCATCGGTAGTGCATCAGTAGTGCATCAGTAGCGCTTCCGAAAGGCCTCAGGACGCCCAACTATCCCACTAACCGCTCAGCAAAAGCAAGCTAATATGACGACGGCAACGGTCAAGTCGAGCCAATTGCCGGACGGTAAGAAAAGGTCGAAAGCCAGCATACAATAGCCTGTCCAGCGATCAATCCCAGCGACTAATCAGAGGGCTCGATTTGAGTATGTTGTATCCAGATGCTACGTGGTAGACCGCATGCATTGCACAAGTCTTTCGTCACGAGGGTCAGTTTATCGGGGAATCGTCTCGGAACGGTAAAAACGGGATTTGGGAGGAAAGATATGGATCTGCACCTGCCTCATCGCCTCCTGCAATTCCGCCAACGACCGGTAGGACTGAATGCTTCGGAGTGTCTGCGAGGTCGGTTCGGGTAATTTCAACTCACCCGTGGTGCTGGCATGCAAGGCCATGCGTGGGGTAATCCAGCGATGATCGAGAATCTCCTCATCATCCACGATGATGGCGCCGGGGTTAGCAATCGGACAAATGAAGAACCAAGTTGAGTAGCGGCGAGGATAGCCCTCGGGGGTGGTCCAATGAGCAACATGAATCAATGATTTTGCAGCTATGTTGATACCAGCCTCTTCACGGGTTTCACGAATGACTGCATTGATCGCCGCCTGATACTCCTGTTTGCAGTCGGAGTCGGGATAGTCCCCCGCATCAATCTTGCCACCGGGGAAAACCCAGTGGCCGCCATTGAAGACCAATTTCGTATTTCTTAGCAGCAACAGAATCTCAATGTCTTCTTCTGCTTCCCGCACCACAACCACTGTACTGGCTGGACTCGGTTCCACTGATACGCCCCCTTTTCTTAAGAACTTGCCTTAAGAACTAGCCTTCTGATCGGCCTGAATTCGCTGCACCGACTCACGCTGCGCCAGACTCGTCATCAGCTCACGCACTCCCTCGACCTCATTGAAGGCATCCCACCCCAGCGAGATTTTGGCCATGCGTGTGGCGAGCCCTACACTGAAGTAGAAATAAATATCGGCATAGGTGAGTTTTTCCCCGGCCAGATACGGAGCGAATGCGGCCAGCCGATGCAATGCGGTGAAGCCCTTGTCGAGCGCCTTGCGACAGGAGGTCTTCTGCTCGTCATTGGCGGGAGTGCCAAAAAAAGCATCACCGTACAGGCGTCGTGCGGGCAGTTCGATATAGAGTTCCAAATAACGCATCAGCTCTCTGTTGCGTGCTTTTTCGTAAGTATCCGCAGGGTAAAACGAAGGTCCGATGCCCAACTCATCAAGGTAATCGATAATGACGCCGGTCTCGCTCAGAAAGCCCTGTGGCGTTTCCAGACACGGTACTTTACCCATGGGGCTGTGAGCCAGATAGTCGGAATCCTGCGAGGGTCGAACGTAAACCTCCTCAAACTCCATGCCCTTTTCCAGCAGCACCATCTTAACCATATTGTAGTAATTGCTAATCGGAAAGCCGTGTAATTTGAGTATTGGTGTCATTGATACGCTCCCCCCGGAATGCCGCATATTGGTTGGTTTGATCGTCGTTAGAGAGCCATTTCCCTGATTCCGCTAACTTGACGAAGTTGGTGCTTCAGTACTTTGCCCGATGGTGCAGTCGGTAACTGCTCCATGAAAACAATCCGCGCCGGACGCTTGTAAGGCGTTAACGACGGTTTAATAAATGCCTGCAGGATGGCATCCGTGAGGGTGCTGCTGGCGATAGTCTGCACGTAGGCCACGACATTCTCGTTGCCCTCAACCACTTCCCCGAGAACCGCACACAGCACGACATCTGGATGACCAGCAATAACAGCTTCTACTTCTGGTGGATAGACATTGAATCCGGAGTGAATGATTAACTCCTTGCTGCGCCCGGCAATGTGCACATTGCCAGCGCTATCCAGTCGAACCAGATCGCCTGTATTGAGAAAACCCTGCGCATCGATAACAGCGGCCGTGGCAACAGGGTTACGGTAGTAGCCTTTCATGATACTCGGTCCACGCACATGCAATTCGCCAACCTCTCCCTCAGCCACCTCATTGCCATGCGTATCCCGAAGGCTGATCTCCAATCCCGGCAGTGGGCGCCCCACGGTACAGCTTTCCAGCATTTCGTGCCTGCGTACCTGACATATTGTCGGACCGCTCTCCGTCATGCCGTACGCGTTGAGCAATGTCAGTCCGAAGAGTTTCTCAGTCTCGCGCTTGATCGTCGGGTCCAGAGGCGCTCCACCGGAATAGATAAACCGAAGCCTTGGCATGGCCTTCACATCGATGCCATTAGCTCGAGTGTGTTCGATGAGACGTGCAAACATAGTGGGAACTCCCAGCATACCCGTAATGTCATTTTCGGCCAGTGTTGCCAGCGTGCGAGCGGCATCGAACCGGTCTGCCAGCACCAGCTCCGCACCCACATAAAGTGATGCCAGCAATACTGCTGAAAAACCAAATACGTGAGAGATCGGCAACACAAGATAGATGCGGTCGTCACGTCCCATTCCTCTCAGCACACTGGTGACTGCGGAGATAAAGAGAATGTTGCGATGGCTGAGCATGACACCTTTCGGATCACCCGTGGTGCCCGTGGTGTAGATCATGACGCAGACGTGGTCTCGGGTGGGGGTTGCTTCAGTATTGTTCGGGTTATCGAAGGTATTCGCCTGCAGCCCCGTTTCTGCAGAGGGGGCCCGTATCACACCCAAACGAGTGCCATGCTGTCCGAGTATGTCGTCTGAGTTTCCGGACATTTCCTTCCAATGTGCTTCGGCTGCCGACGAGTCCAGAAAGCACACTGTCAACCGCGGCTGACAGTGATCCTTGATCCGTTGCATTTCGGAATTCGACAGACGTGCGTTGACGACAACACTAACGGCGTCCAATTCACTCAGCGCCAGAATGCTTACTACAACAGCAACGCAGTTTTCATTGATGAGCAAGACCCGATCCCCAGCGCCAACACCTTGTTCTCGATAGTCCGCCATGCAATCTTGCACTCGTTGCACTAACTCGTTGTAACTGCACACCTGTCCAAGATGATCGCGCAATGCGATGGCGTCAGGCCGCTCCTTCTGCCATCGATAGATAGCAGAGCTAATACGCTCGGGCAGCTGTTTAAGAAGTTGTTCGACTGATTGACCCAACAAAGCGACATCGTTAGATTGCATACTTTTTCCGCGTAAGTGTTCCGACTATGAAAGCATTGCTGTTGTCTGCCTATGACGCAGAGAGCCACCGCCTCTGGCGCCGCAGTATCAAAACAATGTTTCCGTTAATTCGTTGGAGCGAACTGACATTACCGGCACGGTATTTCCCTTGGCGCGTGCGCGGCAATAGTTTGAGCTGGGCATTTAACCATCGTGAGCTGCTGAGTGACAACTACGATTTCCTGCTAACGACCTCAATGACCGATCTGTCTGCGTTACGTGGCTTTGTCCCGGCTCTGGCGCACGTCCCCACTGCCGTTTACTGT
>JBBSPQ010000118.1:0-6436 GCA_038258585.1 Pseudomonadales bacterium | reverse complement strand
ATCAGGTGCTGGTCTTCATTAACCGACGCGGATTTGCCCCAACACTGCAGTGTGCTGACTGCGGTTGGATAGCGGAATGCACGCGCTGCGATGCGCGACTGACCTTGCATAAAACCCCACCACATCTGCGCTGCCATCATTGCGACGCCCGCCGCAAAGTCGACCGCCACTGCCCACTCTGCAAATCGAAGCATTTGCAGGCGCTCGGGCTGGGCACTGAACGCAGCGAAGGACTATTGACCGCCCAATTCCCAGACACTCGAGTATTGCGCGTGGACCGCGACACCACTCGCCGCAAGAACCAACTCGACGCGTTGCTGAACGAAGTGCATCAGGGCGAACCCTGCATTCTGATTGGCACCCAGATGCTGGCCAAGGGGCATCACTTTCCAGCTGTCACTCTCGTCGCAGTGCTGGATGCAGATGCCGGTCTGTTCAGCGCCGACTTCCGCGGTCAGGAGCACATGGCGCAACTGCTCATGCAGGTTGCCGGCCGCTCCGGGCGGGCGGGGCAGCCAGGCGAGGTGTTGATTCAGACTCGACATGCCAACCACAACACTCTGCAGGCTCTCATCCATCACGGTTATGACGTGTTTGCCCGAACGATTCTTGCTGAACGGCAATCTGCCATGATGCCTCCTTTCAGCTATTTAGCGCTGCTGCGCGCAGAGGCAACCGACTTCAGAGCCCCGGAGCTGTTTCTCGAGCAGGCACGGCTTGTGGCGACCAATCTGCTCGCCACACAACCCGACACGCCGCTCATGATGATGGGCCCATTGCCAGCGCCCATGGAGAAGCGCGCTGGAAAATTCCGCGCTCAATCGTTGTTTCAGTCAGCGCAACGACCGGCACTGCAGTGGTTACTCTCTCAGTTATGTCCGCAGCTGGAGGCTCTGAAAGAGGCGCGTAACGCGCGCTGGTCGATCGATGTCGATCCACAGGATATGATCTGAATAAGACTGGTTGACCTCCCCGTTTTTCAGGATAATGGCAGCGCCTACCAGCAACTGCACCCAGAGACCTCATGGCCCACGATTTCGCAAAAACCAGAACCCGAAAAGACCCGGAAAAAAGTCGTCCCACTCCCCCGCCACCACAACCGACGAAGGGACTGCTCGTCACCGGCTTGTTTACCGGACTGGTGCTAGGTTTTTTCTTTAGCTTCCTGGTTTATCTGTCCGGGGTACTACCACCTGTGGGTAACATGATTGTAATAGAGCCCAGTGGCGACGATGCCGAATTACTGGCCACCGCGCAGCAAAAGCGCACCGAAGAGCTGGAGCAGGCGGCGGCAAAATTGCAGCTGGAATTCTACAAAGAGCTGCCCAACTACGAAGTGATTGTTGAGAACATGCCACAGTCCCGTCCTGCCGCGACAGTGGTTGCTGCAACCGCAACAACCGCGCCAGCCACAACAACATCGACACCCGCGAACACGACATTGTCGGAACAGCCCGTTGCAGCTCCACTCTCTGCCAACGAATCTCGCACGAGCGGACCCAGTTTCATGATTCAAGCGGGCGCATTTCAGCAAGAAGCATCAGCCACAGCACAAAGCCAACGCTTGACGGCACTGGGGCTCGAAGCGAGAGTGAAGAAGGAAGCACTGCTGGGTAAAACCCTCTTTCTGGTACAGACCGGCCCCTATACTTCGAGAGACGAGCTCAATCAGGCCGAGCGGTTGCTGCGCAGCAACAGCATCGACAGCATGCGTATTGGCCTGAGCCAATGAGATCGCTACGGCCTCGTCCGCGCCGAGCATGATCTAATACAATTTAGCGGCTTGAATTTCGACGTCTTTCTCCCCATATCAGAGGCAATTGGCGTGCGCCTTTGTGCATGCATCCCGCTATCCCAATTCCGGCACGTGACCGGCAGGAGCTAGAGTTTGGAACAGTATCGTGGCACCACCATTGTCTCCGTCAGACGCAACAACAAAGTCGTGATAGGTGGCGATGGTCAGGTCTCGCAAGGCAATACCGTAATGAAGGGCAATGCTAGGAAAGTACGGCGCCTTTACAAAGATCAGGTGATTGCAGGCTTTGCCGGCGGCACAGCTGACGCGTTCACTCTGTTCGAGCGCTTTGAAGAGCAATTGGAAAAGCATCACGGCAAACTCGTACGCTCAGCCGTCGAGCTGGCCAAGCTGTGGCGAACGGATCGCACGCTGCGTCGTCTGGAGGCACTGTTGTTGGTTGCCGACAAGGAAGCGTCGCTAGTCATCACTGGTAATGGTGATGTCATTGAGCCTGAAGAAGGTCTCATGGCAATTGGATCGGGTGGGCATTTTGCTCTTTCCGCCGCCCGCGCGCTGTTTCGACATACAGAGATGGATGCGCGCAGCATTGTCCAGAACAGCCTGAACATTGCTGCCGATATCTGCGTCTATACGAACCAGAATCACACCATTGAAGAACTGGAATTCTGACGCACAAGCGCCAAGTTATCACTATTCACTTTTAAACAACGCAGGCACTCACAAGCTTTCTGCACAGAATTCAGGATTACTCTATGTCCAGTATGACCCCGCGAGAGATCGCATCAGAACTCGACAAACATATTGTCGGCCAGAACGCCGCCAAGCGAGCAGTTGCCATTGCTTTGCGCAATCGCTGGCGCCGTATGCAACTGACCGAAGACATTCGCCAGGAAATTACACCAAAAAATATTCTCATGATCGGCCCGACCGGGGTCGGTAAAACCGAGATCGCCCGTCGCCTTGCCAAACTCGCGAACGCCCCCTTCATCAAAGTGGAGGCCACCAAATTTACGGAAGTAGGTTACGTGGGCCGGGACGTGGATTCCATCATCAGAGACTTGATCGATGTCGCCGTAAAGATGTTGCGGGAAGAACAGATTCGCAAGGTTCAACACATTGCCGAGGACGCCGCCGAGGACCGCATCCTCGATGCGCTTCTACCTCCTGCTCGCAGTGAAGACAGCAGCGACAATGCAGAAAAATCACCCTCCAATACCCGCCAGATTTTTCGCAAAAAACTTCGCGAAGGCGAATTGGACGAGAAGGAAATCGAGATCAAGGTTGCCGATTCCGCCGCCAGCGTCGAGATCATGGCCCCGCCCGGATTGGAAGAAATGACCAGCCAGCTCAAGAGCATGTTCTCCAACATGAACAGCGGCAAGAAAACCACGCGCCGAATGCCGATCAAAGCCGCCTTCAAACTTCTAAAAGAAGAAGAGGCCAGCAAGCTGGTGAACGAAGAAGACATTCGCAACCGCGCCGTTCATATCACTGAACAAACGGGCATCGTCTTCATCGACGAGATCGACAAGGTAACAGTGCGCAATGACTCTGGCAGCAGCGGCGTTTCTCGCGAAGGCGTGCAGCGTGATCTGTTGCCACTGATTGAAGGCTCCACAGTCACCACGAAATACGGTAGCGTCAAAACCGACCACATTCTTTTCATTGCATCTGGCGCCTTCCATCTGACAAAGCCATCGGATTTGATACCAGAATTGCAAGGCCGACTGCCCATTCGCGTAGAGTTAGAAGCTTTGACTGCCCATGATTTCGAACGCATTCTGGCAGAACCGAATTGCTCATTGACCGAACAGTATCAGGCACTGCTCGCGACGGAAAATCTGCAAGTGCGTTTCACAGCGGACGGAATTGCAAAGATTGCCGAGATCGCTTGGGAAGTGAATGAGCGCACCGAAAACATCGGCGCCCGTCGCCTGCATACCGTCATGGAAAGATTGTTGGAAGAGGTGTCTTTCAGCGCATCGGACGTGGGTATTGGTGAAAACAATGAACTCGTCGTTGATGCAGCTTATGTCGAAAGTCAGCTCAGCGAGCTTGCTAAAGACGAAGATCTCAGTCGATTCATCCTTTAATGTACGGAACGACCCTACAGCACCCAAACACGGACCCTGCAACACTATGGCTACCCCTCCCGTAGATATCAAGCTGCGCCGCAAATCGGCGATTTTGACGCTGACCTATGCTGACGGCACCCGCTATGATCTGAGTGCGGAGTTTCTGCGCGTGCATTCGCCTTCGGCGGAAGTTCGAGGTCATGGCAAAGGTCAGGCCGTACTGCAAGTTGGCAAGCGCAACGTCGGTTTCATTAATGTCGAGGCGGTCGGCAACTACGCCATCAAGCTCGAGTTCGATGATGGCCACAACTCAGGAATCTTCAGCTGGGATTATCTCCATCAGCTCTGCACCCAATACGAACCAATGTGGCAGACGTATCTGCAATCGTTGCAGGAAGCCGGAGCAAGTCGCGACCCACATGTTCAGCCGCGCAGCGATTCGTTGTCAGAGAAGGTACAAGTGATTACCATACAACCCCTGCCTTCTTCGCGGACTTAAAAACAGCAAAGTAGTCCTAGCGCTATCCTACAGACTGCTAATCCAGAGAACACAGCATGTCCAGTGACCCAGAGAACACCAGCAAACAGCGCACCACCCACTTCGGTTACGAACAAGTCCCGATTGAAGAGAAAGTGACGCGCGTGGGCCAAGTCTTCCACTCCGTGGCTGGCAAGTACGACGTCATGAACGACCTGATGTCTCTTGGGACACACCGCATTGTTAAACGCTTCACTGTAGAGCTGAGTGGTGTGCGTGAAGGTCATCGCGTGCTTGATCTGGCCGGCGGCACCGGAGACTTCAGTATTCGTTTCTCCTCGCTCGTCGGCAAATCGGGACAAGTGGTACTGGCCGACATCAATGCATCAATGCTGCGTGTAGGTCGCGATCGTCTGATCGACAAGGGCGTCAGCGGCAACGTGGTTTACGCCCAACTCAATGCCGAAAAACTGCCCTTCCATGCCGATACCTTCGACTGCATCTGCATCGCCTATGGCCTGCGCAATGTCACCGACAAAGATGCTGCACTGCGCTCGATGTTTAAAGTGCTCAAACCCGGCGGCCGTGCTCTGGTACTGGAATTTTCCAAGCCTCGAAACCAATTAGTGAGCAAAGCCTATGACGGTTATTCCGCGCTCTGGCCTATCGTTGGCAAACTGGTGACAGGTGATGCCGACAGCTACCGTTACCTCGTCGAATCCATTCGTATGCACCCCGATCAGGAAACTCTCAAGGGCATGATGGAAAATGCCGGATTCACTGATTGTCGTTACCATGACGTGATGGGCGGTGTCTGCGCAATTCATCTGGGTTTTAAACCCTTAGAAATCGGCTGAGCTCACCATGAACCCACTTCTGAGCTCTGCTATCACCGCGCCAGCCGAAGCAGTCATCAATGCGGTTCTCGCTCAGGACCTGGTGGCGGCTAGCAAGCTGGCACGCTACCACGGCAAAGCAGTGAGCATTTCCGGCACCTCACCCTTTCGCTGGGATTTTGTTCTTCTGGTCGAAGATGAACGCATCGCGCTTCGCTCTGTCTATGAACCAACGCCGGACGCCTCAATCAGCGGCTCGACCAGCGCTTTCACAAAACTCCTGTTCAGCAGCAAACAAACCGAAGCGCTATTTTCCCCTGACATTCAGTTAAGCGGCGACACTCATCTGATCCAGAGTCTGCACAAGATAATCGCCGGACTGGAGATCGATTGGGAAGATCACTTCGCCAATCTGTTCGGCGATGTCGCTACTCATCAGATTAGCCAACTGTTAGGCAAAGCCAAAACGTGGTCGCGGGAAACCAAAGACTCTTTGCTCGCTGATGTTGAAGAATATCTGCACGAAGAGGCACGCCTGCTGCCAACCGCAAGTGAGTTGAATCAGTTCAGCACTAGGGTCGATGAGGTTAAGCTCGGAGTTGATCGCATGTCGGCACGACTGAACCGAGCATTCGCCAGACTTGAGCGCATGAAGCCGCAATAAGAACCGCGCCTCCTCGGTCTTTGCTACTGTGACAAAGTGCCGCACCTGTGCCGGAAACCTTGTAATAAGCCCGCATAGCAGGATAATCAAGCCATCAGCGAGGAAGCGGAGCATGCCTCACCCATTTTTGCACCATTGTCCGGGAAACAGAATCCCGCGATCAGATATTCAGGAGACACAGACATGAAAACGACTGACGGTTTCAAACTGGCTTCATCAGCTGCTGCATTGTTGTTGGCCAGCGCTGCATTGTCCGCGCAGGCGACTGCTCAGGGCGCCGCGGAGCCGGTGAAAGTCAGTCAATGCTCTGGTCTGACGTCATGCAGTGGCGAGAGCGCATGCAAGGGTTTCGGTAACGATGCCGGGGCCGGCAAGAACAGCTGCAGCGGCATGGGTTTCGTGAGTTTCTCAAGTGGTCACGCCATGGTATCCAAGAGCCTCTGCGACAAGCTGGGTGGAACCGAGGTTGCGTCTGTATCAGCCGCCCCTGCGGCAGCCGTGGTCGATGGCGTTCAGGTGGCTTACTGCAACGATCTGTTCACTTGCAACACCTTCAGCGCCTGCAAAGGCAACGGCAATGACAATTGCGCCGGGCAGAATACCTGCCACGGCATAGGCTTTGTT
>JBBSPQ010000117.1:0-6448 GCA_038258585.1 Pseudomonadales bacterium | reverse complement strand
TGACGACCAGAGTCGTCCAGACATAGTGATTACCAAGGTCAGACCATAGCAAGGTACTTATGACGATGCTTACTAGAATGAGTGCCCCACCCATCGTAGGAGTTCCGGCCTTGCTGAAATGACTCTTTGGACCGTCATCTCTGACCACCTGACCGATCTGGTGATAATTGAGACGACGAATCATCCAGGGACCGATCATCAGGGAAATCAGCAATGCGGTTATAATGCTGAATATGCCGCGCACCGTGATGTACTGAAACACGGCGAATCCGCTGTCGATCTGTGTCAGATAACTTGTAAGCCAAACCAACATTATTCCAACTCTCCGCTCTTCAATTTTTGTACTACCTGATCCATCCCAGCACTACGCGAACCTTTCACCAAGGCGACGTAACCAACGCCCAAGTCCGCTCGTGCTTTTTCCGTCAATGCGTCCCGATCGGAAAAATGTATTGCGCCAGCGCCAAAGCTTGTAGACGTCAATTCACTCAGGGTTCCGACAGCCCAGAGTTGCTCAATGCCCTTCTCGTTTGCATACTCACCAAGCTGAATGTGAGAGCTGTCTCCATCTGAGCCGAGCTCACCCATATCGCCTACTATTAGAACTCTGATGCCGGGACAGGTTGCCAACACATCAATGGCCGCACGAAATGAAGACGGACTTGCGTTGTAACTGTCATCAATCAGCACGGAACCCGCTGGGCCAGCCAGAACATTCATCCTGCCAGGCACGGACCTCATGCTCTCCAAACCCGTCTTTACATCAGCTAGAGATGCGCCAGCTTCCAGAGAAGCGGCCGCAGCAGCGACGGCGTTAGCGACGTTGTGAACGCCGGGCAAACCTAGATAGATCTCTAGAGTCCCTTGCGGAGCTATCAGCAAAAATCTCACCCCTGCGGTGCTTTCTGTAGTGATGTTTGTTGCTGAGTAAGTTGCATTGCAATGCTCTGGCCGCACAGTGAATGTCACCACCTTTCGTCCATTCGCTCTAGCACGCCAGACCGCAATATTTTCATCGTCAGCATTTAGAACTGCGACGCCGTCCTTCTCAAGCCCGTCGATAATTTCACCTTTGGTACGAACTACTCCCTGCAGATCGCCGAACCCTTCGATGTGAGTTGCCGCTGCATTTGTAAGCACAGCCACATGCGGCATCGCCAGACGAACTGTATAAGCGATTTCTCTTAGGCCGCTGGCTCCAAGCTCGATGACCGCACGCTCATGGGAGGGCTCGAGTCGCAACAGAGTTAGTGGAACACCTACTTGATTGTTAAAGTTGGAGCGAGTAACTAGCACCTTGCTGCTTACACCAAGGATGGCGCCGACCATTTCTTTAACAGTAGTCTTGCCCTGACTCCCGGTTATCGCTACGACTCGCGCATTCGATTGCTGACGGTTCAACAAGGCTATTTCGCCCAATGTCACGGTAGTATCTTCTACCAACAATTGAGGCCTCTGGTTATCAACGAGCTGACTTACGACGGCACCGCACGCTCCTTTTTCAAAGGCTTGCTCAACAAATTGATTACCATCAAAGGTTTCACCCACTAATGCGATATACAAATCACCAGGATTCAGCGAGCGCGTGTCGGTAGAAACGCTTGAAAAACGCACGTCGGGACCTACCATTTGGCCCTTGAGCATACTGCTGATCTCTGTCAATGACATCGCTCTTATCATGGAGTTACTCGCGCCGCTGTGACGTGATTCTATTTCTACGTTGCATTGCGAGTCTGGCTTGACTGACATCGCTGAATGCCATCTTGTTGCCGTTTACGTCCTGATATGTTTCATGCCCTTTCCCTGCAATCAGCACGACATCACCATGCGAAGCACTATCTATTGCGAGAGCAATCGCTTTGGCGCGATCTCGCTCGATTACGATTCGAGAAGGCTCTTCGATTCCAAGGACTATTTGCTTCACGATGGAGTCAGCGCATTCGGTGCGGGGATTGTCATCGGTGACAATAAGATGATCTGCGTATCGTTCGACGACCTCTGCCATAAGTGGGCGCTTGCCCTGGTCACGATTGCCACCGCAACCAAAAACACACCAGATATTGCCTGTGAAATGTTCGCGCAGCGCGACAAGTGCACTGCGCAATGCGTCAGGAGTATGGGCGTAATCCACTACTGCCGTAATATCCGCATTGTCGCCAACAATCTGCATACGGCCAGCAACAGGTTGCAACTGCGAGATCTGCGCGAGCAGCGATTCAAGATGAAAATCGCCTCGCTGGGACTCCGTAGCAATTAAGGTTGCCAGCACGGCCATGACGTTGCTGAAGTTGAACCGCCCGAGCAAACAGCCATTAATATCTCCATCGCCAAAAGGGGTATGTACGCGCGCCTTATAGCCAGTGCGATTAAGCTCCAACTGCAACGCATACACATCCGCCCGGTCATTACTCACGCTGAAGGTGTAGGTTTTGACGGTGACAGCGAGGCTATTCAAAATTTTGGGCGCAAAGGAGTCATCCATATTGACCACTGCACAACTCAGCCCTGGAAACATGAATAGCTTACGTTTGGTGTCGGCGTAGGCTTCCATGCTGCCGTGATAATCGAGATGATCTCTGGTGAGATTGGTAAAAACTGCCACATCAAACTGTACGCCATTGACACGATTCTGATGCAAGCCTTGGGAGGACACCTCCATAGCAACGGTGTCGGCCCCTTGTAACCGCAACTGCGCTAGTGTCGACTGGATGAACACCGCATCAGGAGTGGTATGGGTTGTCTCCTGCAAGTTTCCCTGGAGACCGAAACCTATTGTTCCTATCACTCCACAGCGCCTGTTCATACCGGCAAGTGTCTGAGCTATAAACTGCGTACAACTCGTCTTGCCATTGGTTCCGGTCACTCCAATCATGCCCATAGCCGCGCTTGGATAATCAAAAAATCGCGCAGCAATCTCACCTGCTTTTGCCTGCAGATTATCAATCGCAATCACAATCACGCCCTGCCGCACCTGAATCCCATGCCAACTTCCTCCAGCATGAGCAAGAACCGCCGCGGCACCGCGCTCAATTGCAAAATCGATATAATCACGCGCATCGTGATGAGCACCAAAACACGCAAAAAAGAGATCGCCTGGTCGCACTAGGCGAGTGTCAAGCTGCACACCGCTGATCTTGACGTCGAACTCGCTAGGCAGATCTTTTGGAAGATCCGCAATGCCATTCAACAATTGTTCAAGCGAGGTCGTGTACACGATTTTTTCCGCTGTATTCATGGTCGCATCCGTTACAGAGCGCTCAGGTTCAGGAGCTCAGACTCGTTAATTTTGTCCGGCGGCACATTCAGAATACGCATGGCGCCCGCTACGATTCGCGAAAATATCGGTGCTGCTACTTGGCTGCCGTAATGTTCCGACCCACCGGGCTGATTCATCACTATCACTACAACTATCCGTGGATCGCTTGCGGGGGCGAAGCCCACAAATAGCGAGTTGTAAAGATGACTCTCATAACCGGAAGCACCTACCACGTGCGCCGTCCCGGTCTTACCTGCCACACTGTAAAAAGGCACGTTTGCCGCGGTGGCGCCGCCCCCTTTGCTCTTATCGACAACTGTCTCGAGCGCAGCTCTAACATCCTTAGTAATCTGCTCACTCAAGACTCTTTGCATTGGAATGGAGTCAATCGCGGAAGGACTTAACTTAAGCAGCGACACCGGCTTATGCATGCCACCGCCAGCAATCGAAACATATCCCTGCGCTAACTGAAGCGCGGAGACGGACAGCCCATAGCCATAGGAAAGCGTCGCGGTTTCTATGTCGTGCCAGATACGATGATTAGGCAATACTCCAGCGCGTTCGCCTGGAAATCCGCTGCCGGTATCGGCACCAAAACCGACACGCTCCAGCACTGATCGCAATTGTTCATGCCCCATTGCGAGCGCTAATTTAGTGGCACCGACGTTGCTGGACTTGGTGATAATCCCCTGCACCGTGAGAATTCCGTGATTGATCGCGCGCGTAGTGGCATCGGTAACGTAGTCGCGTCCGACTCTGATTCGACCAGGACTTGTATCGACGAGTGTTTCGGGTGTGAACAGACCTGACTCCAATGCTGCCGCGACGGTAAAAGCCTTGATCGTGGAGCCCGGCTCATACAGGTCAGTTACCGCGCGGTTACGCAGCGCACTGAAGTCTGTGATCGAACCGCGGTTATTGGGGTTATAGGAAGGCTGATTCGCCATCGCCAAGACTTCGCCGGTGCGTACATCCATCACCACCACTGATGCAGATCTTGCGCCTCGCAGCATGTATTCAGCTTTCAATTCTTTATAAGCAAGATTCTGAATGCGAAAATCTATACTGAGTTCGACATCCTTACCCGGCTGAGCAGGCTGGATAGTGTCAAGCTCCTTAATAATGTGTCCACGGCGATCCTTGAGAACCTGCTGCTTGCCCGGAACTCCCTCCAGCCAGCTTTCATACGCCAGCTCTAGCCCTTCCTGCCCCTCATCATCGACGTTGGTGAAGCCGACAACATGTGCCGCAATCTCACCCTGAGGGTAATAGCGCTGATATTCTTGTCGCGCGTAAACCCCGTCTATATCTAGCGCCAGAATGCGATCAGCCTCCGCAGGCGGCAGGCGCCTTTTTACATAGAGAAACTCTTTATCGGCATTCGCGGCGATACTACTCTGCAGGGTCTGCGTATCCATTTGCAGTTCGCCGGCAAGGGTTTCGATATCCCTGAATTCCTGCGAAAGCTCTTTAGGATTCACCCAGATTGATTTCACCGGCGTGCTGACAGCTAAAGGCTCTCCGTTGCGGTCACTAATAATGCCTCGATGTGCGGAGAGAGGTTCTGTGCGAATAGTGCGCGCATCTCCCTGCCCCTGCAGAAAATCCTTCTCGATCACGTGCAACGAGGTCAACTTCCACAGTATCGCCAGGACACAAAGAGTCATCACAAAAAATATTAAATACAGGCGCCATGTCAGGGGACTATGTTGATATTCCTGGTTATTCATATCTCACCATGACAATGTCAGAAAATTGCGGTACTTCCATTTGCAACTCGTCAACTGCCTTACGCTCAATACGCCCCTCCAGACTGAAGGTGCTTTGCTCGATGAGTAATTGACCCCATTGAACCTGAAGCTCATTACGTTGATTTTTTAATTGCTGGAGTTCGTTAAGGAGATAACGATTCTTGAACGTTGTATAAATAACAGCGACGCCCGAGACGAGCACGGCAACGAGTAGAACGGCTATAATTATCATGCGCGGAGAGAAAAGATCAGCCCAAACCAGCACCGACAACTCCGCCTGAGGCCCTCTGACGCCACCTCGACTTGTTGAATTCTTGTTTGTCTGTGCACTCATACTTCGGGCATCTTTTAATTAACTTGGTTTGTCAGTGTCGGCCGGTCTCTCTTGTAACAATTGCGTTTAAGCGATTTTTTCTGCCACCCTCATAATCGCGCTGCGCGACCTAGGGTTACCCTCAACCTCGGCACTACTCGCCTTGATAGGCTTGCCAATTTTTTTCAGCCGTGGATTCAGGTCCGCATACTGAATAGGCAATCCAGCCGGGAAATCATCTCCCTTAACCTGCTTACTGATGAACTGTTTCACAATCCGATCCTCAAGCGAGTGGAAGCTGATAACAACCAGACGCCCACCAATGCGAAGCGTTTCCAATGCCTGCTCTAGCACGCTTTCCAGATCTTCCAACTCACGATTGATATATATGCGAATTCCCTGAAAAGCCCTCGTAGCAGGGTGTTTGTGCTTTTCCCAAGATGGATTGGCGTGCTTGATTATTTCTGCAAGTTGCAGCGTCGTCGTGATGGGCTCGACCAAACGCTTCTCGACCAACGCTCGCGCCATGCGCCGAGAAAATTTTTCTTCCCCGTAGCGGTACATGACGTCGGCAATCTCATGTTCCGAGGCGGACGCCAGCCATTGCGCTGCACTCTGACCTTCTTCCGGATTCATTCGCATATCCAAAGGACCATCATGACTGAAACTGAAACCGCGCTGAGCCTCATCCAATTGCGGAGATGACACACCTAAATCCAACAACACTCCACTTACTTTTCCAGCCTGCCCTGCATCAGTAACAAACTCATTCATGTTCGCGAACGAGCCATGTTTCACTTTAAAACGTGCATCAGCACCAAATTCAGCTCTTGCAACGCGGATCGCGTCTGGATCTTTATCTATTGCTAACAATTCGCCTTCCGGACCAAGCCCTTGCAAAATTTTTCTTGAGTGACCACCCCGGCCGAATGTTCCGTCGACATAGAACCCGCAATCATCAATCAGTAGCGCGACCACAGCAGCGTCCAGCAAAACGGTTTCATGGTGCGGTCGTTCTGACATCAGGCTGTCCGCCACGAGACTCGTTGATTGAAACTTCACGTACTACCAATCCTTACAAAGAAAGAGATCGCAACTCAGGGGGGAGCTCACCGCCGGCGGAAGCTT
>JBBSPQ010000116.1:0-6464 GCA_038258585.1 Pseudomonadales bacterium | reverse complement strand
CGCTTAGTTGCCGGGCGCTTCGCTGAAAGGTCGGACAGAGGCGCCAGCATTCCCTGATTTCACAATCCTCTCAAACTCGACCCCAAGTCTCTCACTTTCTCTGAGCACAGTTTGCCAATACGCTAATCTACTTTCGTAGTCCATCGTTTTAAAATCTTTGCGATCCGGTATTTTACCATGCGGAAGATTGCGCACAAACTCTGGCGAAGGGGTCAATAATAATACGTTGTGAAAGTGCAACGGGTAGACCTTGCGCCACTTCAACGTTTTATCAAACCAGCCCGGAACGATGCGCGAGTAGAAGTGGGGATATAACACTAGGTCGTCACCGGCCATGAAGGGAAGATCGAAATGATAGTCGGTTATGCCTCCATCACGATACGTGCCTGTTGGGGCTCCGAAAATATTGCGCACCCCTTCCATTACCAGGGGAATCGAACCACTGGCTAGCAACGCATCGCGAACGTTTTTCTCATGTAACGGAACGATGCGAGTTGGCAGATCGCGCCACTGAGTCAGGTTCTGCAACGTTCTCTCCCCATGAAACACCACTCGCTCAAAACTCATTCCTAGGCTTCTGCGCAGCACCGCATTCGCAGACGCACTCAGCAGCAGACCACCCGCCAGCAATGCCTTTCGGTCGGACTGCAACAATCCTCGCGTGCGATTCGCAACGATATGAACGCTCACATTCTGATTGCCTGCAATCTCGGCGGCCCCTGTTTCTCCCAGCACAATGTCGACAAGTAAACGGGCTCGTTGACTGATTTCACGAATGTCAGGTTTCGCAGAATAGCGTTGCTGTGAGTAATGCAATGCCAGCCGATCGATGGCTGCTACCGGATCCGAAGTACCCATACATGCCAGACGCCAGGCACCAACGGAGGAGCCCAACGTTGCCAGCGGATGCTCCATGTGTGCAAAAAAATCGCCAAACAAATAGCGATCCAGACCGTAAAGTACAAACCACTTTGGCCCGCCGGAAGCGCCAACGACTAGTCGAAACATATCGGCATTCAGCCCTTCCTGCTGAATGCGGCGTAGTGCCGTAGGACCAGCGAATAACTGTAATGCAGCCATCAGTGTCGCACCTTGGCATCGAAAGTAAATGACTGGCAGATATCAATGAATTGGCGTGCTCCAGTAGACAGATTACGTCGCTTGCGAAAGTACAGACCGAAAGTCAGCTCTACATTTGAGAAAGGCATGTCTGGCAGCTGCACAAATTCCGCGCAAATCGCATTGGTTCTCAGCACCCGCTCGTCCACGTAGCACATACCGATATTCCTGGAGACCATGTTAAGACGCAGGGTCAGATTACTAATCTCCCAGATAGTACCAAACTCATTGCGCAGCTTCTCAATCGCCGGACGGACATCAGGATCTTCTAGATGAGAAACCATCAGCGGAATTTCCTGAATGCTGTTTTCAGGGTCCTGCAGTAATCTCTCCAGATTTGGATGACTGCGGCTGATCACCAATTGCCGCGACTCACTGAATAGCGGAATGGTCTCAAGCAGATTGGGCATTTGGTGCTGAAACGGCCCAAAGCCAAGCTCCAGAGTATCGGCCATAACCCCTTGAATGATTTTGCGGCTTGGCATCACGTCCACTTTCAGTCGCGTCAAAGGGTTGCTGTCGCAGTAATCTTCTAACAATTCATTCCCGAACAACTGACTCACCGACCCGCTCATCGCAATTTCGAGCGTGGAGGCGACGCCCTGACGAATGTTAGCGATGTCAGTAAGAGTGTCATGTTCTTCCCGCAGCACCAGCTCTGCGTATTCCTGCAACCGTAGGCCGGACTCCGTCAGCGCAATAGGCTTGCCGCGCTCAATCAGCAGGGTTCCCAGCTTACGTTCCAGATTAGCGACGACCTGACTGATTGCAGACTGCGTGACATACAGCCTGTCGGCGGCGGTCTTGAAGCCACCCG
The DNA here is from genome assembly GCA_038258585.1 of Pseudomonadales bacterium. Classification (GTDB taxonomy): domain Bacteria; phylum Pseudomonadota; class Gammaproteobacteria; order Pseudomonadales; family Pseudohongiellaceae; genus UBA5078. Next base: position 4,528 of record JBBSPQ010000116.1, on the reverse strand, counting down.
TTTCGCAGATGGTCTTGAAGACACGAATTTCATTGGTCTCCAGATGGGTAGAAGTCATGCATTATCTTCCTGAACGGAACGGTGTGGCTTGACGTTTAGCGGGGCACAAACATTAGCATATCTTAAGCATCAATTAGGAGTGCTAATTTTACCGATAAAATGGGCGTTTCTATAATACAAGCCACTTCGGCACCCACTGTGCCAGTCTAAACAGCGGATTTTGAACCCCATTCTTCACAATCAGGATACTTATCATGTCAGTTGAATTCTCAAAAGGCCTAGAAGGCGTTGTCGCAGATCAGACCAGCATCAGCAATGTTGAAGGTGACGTCGGCCGTCTGAGTTATCGCGGCTACCCGATAGAGCAACTGGTAACTCTGAGTTTTACACGAGTGGTATGGCTGGTGTTGTTCGGTGAACTAGCGACAGCGGATCAGGAAGAGAAACTGGAGAACTTTCTCAAGATCAATGGCGCTGTCGGTACTAACGAGCTGGATTGCCTGACCAGCCTGCCACGCAGTCTGCATTCCATGCGTATGCTGCAATCCATGATTCCTGTCCTCGACACGACCCCGATCGGACCACAAGAGTTACCATTCAAAAATCCGGAAGGCTATCGCGGTCTCGCCGTCGTCGCCAAGATCCCAACGCTGCTGGCGGCATTCCATCGACTGCAACAGAATGACGTTATTCCGCCTTACAACGGTGGCAAAAAATACCTTAATAACTTCCTGTCAATGTTCCACTCACAAGACGCCTCCGCAGAACACGTCCGTTGCCTGGAAATATTACAGATTCTGCAAATGGAACATAGTTTCAACGCTGGTACATTCACCTGTCGCGTCACCGCAAGCACACTTGCTCCAGTAGAATCCGCACTCTCCTCCGCAGTTGGCGCGCTGTACGGCAAACTGCATGGCGGCGCCGACGAAGCGGCACTCAACGAAGCCATAAAGGTGGGATCTCCAGAAAAAGCACGCGCCTACGTGCTGGATCTGCTGGCCAACAAGGGCCGACTCATGGGCATGGGACATCGTGAATACAAAAAAATCGATCCCCGCGCAGCCATCCTAAAACCTATGGCAGAAAAACTCTGCAAAGGAACCGAATTCGAAAATGTTTTTCTCACTCTTAAAGAGATAGAGAAAGAGTTCAACGCTGAAATGCAAAAGAAGGGTAAAGAAGTCTGGGCCAATCTGGAGTTTTACAAAGGTCCGGTCAATCTCGCCATTGGCATTCCTGCTTCCTACTTCACCGCCGGTTTCGCCATGGCGCGCAGTGTCGGCTGGCTCGCCCATTTTCTTGAATCACGCGAAGATAACAAGATCATGAGACCGAGCGCACTTTATACTGGGCCTGCTATTCGGTCCATATAGAATCCATTTAGAGGAGGCTCACCCTTCACGAAAGGGTCATATTTCCAGAGTAATCTCACGCTCGCCAGCAGAATTCAAAAGGCACACGGCGGAGAAAAAATATGACCGGCAGCAGAGTTTCCATCCCTTCCACAATGCGATCGCCAACGACGGGAACCCTGTCCGTCCTAAGTCTGGGGTTTGCGGTCTTGTTTATCGCAATGACCGGATATTTCATATTCTGGGGTCTCGGGTACACCAACAATAACAACTCGCTGTTATTCATCATTGCAACCTTGTTCGGCGTGTTTATGGCCTTCAACATAGGGGGTAATGACGTCGCCAATTCTTTTGGCACGAGTGTTGGCGCAGGGACACTCACAATCAAACAAGCCCTGATTGTTGCCGCCATTTTTGAGGTGAGCGGCGCCGTCATTGCCGGCGGCGAGGTGACCGAAACCATACGCAATGGCATCGTCGATCTTTCTGTGATGTCTATCGAGCCAGTTCAGTTCGTCTATATCATGATGTCGGCACTACTGGCAGCGGCTATGTGGTTACTGTTCGCGAGTACGCGAGGATGGCCTGTCTCCACAACCCATTCGATCATTGGTGGCATCGTAGGGAGTTCTATTACTCTGGGTGTGGTAATGAGCGGCGGCAGTGCGGCGATGGCGTTGGTTCACTGGGATCAAATAGGCACGATCGCTGTCTCCTGGATACTCTCGCCGGTGCTGGGTGGAGTGGTCTCTTATATCCTGTATTTTCAGATCAAGAAGCATATTTTGCAGTACAACGCCCACGCCGACCAAGAGCTCAAATTGATAAAGACAGAAAGGAAAAAATTTCGTGAGGAGCACAAAAAGTCTTTTGAAAGATTGAATGAAATTCAGCAGCTCGCTTACACCACCGCACTTGTACGTGATTCTTCAATAATGACCGAACCGGATTTTACGCCAGAGGAACTGGAGTCCGAGTACTATCAGAAGCTCAATGATATCAATAAAAAACGAGACAATATCAACGCTCATAAAGCACTAGAGACTTGGGTGCCTGTAATTGCCGCACTCGGTGCAGCAATTATTTCTTCCATGCTTTTGTTCAAAGGTCTCAAGCACATGAATTTGGGGCTGACCACATTACATAACTACCTGATCATGGGCATGATCGCGGCAGCGGTGTGGATGGCGACCGCCATATTTGCCAAAACTCTAAAAGGGGGATCACTGGAACGCTCCACCTTTTTGATGTTTAGCTGGATGCAAGTGTTTACCGCCTCCGGTTTCGCGTTCAGTCATGGCTCCAACGACATTGCGAACGCTATCGGGCCTTTCGCCGCTATTCTTGATGTCTTGCGCACGGGCGAAATCGGCGCCGAGGCCGCTGTGCCGACTGTTGCCATGGTGACTTTTGGTGTGGCGTTGATCGTAGGCCTCTGGTTTATAGGCAAGGAAGTCATCCAAACGGTTGGTCATGACTTGACTGTCATGCATCCGGCTTCGGGGTTTTCAGCAGAATTGGCCGCCGCCGCAGTAGTCATGCTGGCATCCACGATGGGCTTGCCTGTCTCCAGCACACACATTCTCATTGGCGCCGTCCTAGGTATCGGCATGGTGAACAGTCAGACTAACTGGGCACTTATGAAGCCAATAGCAATGGCATGGGTCATTACCCTGCCTGCGGCGGCTCTATTAAGTGCACTGACCTTTATGCTGCTCAACAGCCTGATGTGATAACAAGCCAATCAAAATCCATCCCGTAATCATCACTGCAACGTCGATCATCAGAATTGCGTAGACCCGTCACCCCCGCGAAGAAAAATCAAAGACCTGAATTCCCGCTTTCGCGGGAATGACGAATTGTAAGAAGCGGCTTCGGATTAAGCCGCTTTTTTCAGCTTCTTCTTCAGTACTTTTACTTTACTTTCCTGTCTGGAAATCTTGGACTTACGAGCCTTAATTTCTTTCTTCAGATTTATGACTTTCTTGGAAGTTTTCTTTGACATGGTTGTCGCTCCTAATAATTTATCAAGTGAGTTTCTGATACATCTTCAGTCGCTCTGATTCTCGCGAATAAAGCTTCGAATAAAATTCCGGATTTCCCTGGCGGCACTGGTATCCAGATCTTCACATAAATTAACAAACTCATCTCGATCAGAGCTGTTGATACGAATGAGCAGCTGGGCATCTTTCTTCCCGGCTTTTCGCTTTTTATGTTCACTGGGCTTGGTATTAACTTTAGTCACAGCCATAGAAACTCCAGATCTCCTGAAGATATGCATAGTATATACATTATATATCTTCAAAGAATACAAAAAAAATATGACATGTTCTTTACAATGCGCTTTTGTAAATCAAGCGAAATGATGCAAGGACGATGTGGCATGAATCTTCGAGGGGAAATGAGGCTACTCCAGGGCTGTCCTGTGATATTGTTTTGTCAGCCCCTTGCATAGTAGAGGGTTGCCCAACCAACAAAAAGCGAAACTGCCCCATGAACATCAGCCATGGACAATCCCTAGATCGGCCATGCTCGATATTGCTGTCGATTTTGTTCACATTGCTTGTCATCCCTTCTTACGCTCAACAGGTGAGTACAGAAGACACTCTGCTTGAACATCTGCGCATCATCGTCGGCGATGGCGGCATTCTCACAGACGCCGCAGTACTTTTTCGCAACGACACGATAGTTGCGGTTGGCCAGGTCAGTGATATGGAGATTCCTGCTGGCGCTAGACGAGTGGATCTGACCGGCAAGACCTTGATGCCAACAATGATTGATGCTCACGCTCATCTCGGTTACGAAGGCTTAAGTAGTTGGGGCGCACAGAATTACACAATGGAAAATCTCATTGAGAATTTGAATATTTACGCCTACTACGGATTCGGAGCGGTGTTCTCGGCGGGCAGTGACCCTGCTTCGATGGCGCTGGAGCTCCAAAACCTACAGGAAAGCGGGGAGATCGGCGGCGCACGTTTTCTGTTCGCGGCGGGTATGGCCCCTCCCGGGCAGGGACCTAACAATCAATTTCTGGTGGAATCTCAAGCGGTGGAGCAGGCTGTCGGCACCTCTATCGTGCATGGCCTCGCGTCGGAAACTGATGCTGTAGCAGAAGTGCAGGCCGCCGCCGGACAGGGAATACGGTTCATAAAACTGTGGGTGGATGATCGTGG
>JBBSPQ010000115.1:0-6494 GCA_038258585.1 Pseudomonadales bacterium | reverse complement strand
ACCCCTGTTGCCGGGTCATGAACCACTACGCCCTCACGCGTCACTTTTCTGAGCACAACAAAGTGAGTCATGTCCCAATGCAAAACCGCTGGCAGTTGCAGTTTGTCGAGCTCTTTCAATTCAACTTTTAAAGGGCGCGTGTTCAAACAGAGTGCATTCGCGATGTTCAAGATATCGTTGAGACTGGAGCCATGTGCGGAGACAGTATGCTCGCGCCGCAACGTATTGAGATCAATTATTCGACCAAAGTAGCTGGCAACCATGGCAATGCAGGCAAGACCACATTCGGTTCGTTCGGCCTGTAAAATCGTTGGCAGTGAGTGGCGACCTTCGAACAATGCCTGAATCATAGCTTTCTCCCCAAACTGCGAAGGGGCGAAAGTAAGCGCTCCAGTATGCTCTCGCTACCGGTTACGATATCCGCTGAGAACTGCAATCCAGGTCGTAGCGTTTGCTCACTACTTCCTGGCGCTGACTGCCTGTCAATTGCGGCCTTTACCAAAAAGACCGGCTCCTTCAGATCGAGCGGCACCAGAAACTCTCGCGGATCAATCACAGTCTCCGCGATGCTCGTAATGGTAGCCTCAAAAGTGCCATAGGTCTGATAGGAATAGGCATCGTAGGACAGCATGATTTTCTGGTCGAGCTTGACTTTGCCAAGTGACCTGCCCGGTAAATAAAGCTGTGCCTCCAAGTAAGAATCCACAGGCACCAAAGTCATCACTGGCACGCGGGGATCAATATAGTCGCCCGAATTGAAAATGAAATTACTTATCGTGCCATGACCCGGTGCGGTAATTGAAAAAAGAGCTTGGGCTTTCAATTCACTGCGCCGAGCATCAAGCTGGGAAATCGTGCTCTTGAGCAGCAGTATTTCGTCCTCCAGTGATAACGGCTGTAGCTCAATCTGGTGTTGTGTTTCAATCAATGCCAGTCGTTTCGCCTCGACGTTCATCAATGACGATTTACTGCGTTGCTGTAGATCGTACCATTTCGACATCACCTGATTGTGTTCGCGACTGGAGATAGAACCGCGAAGGTAAAGTATCTCGCTCCCTTCGTATTCCTGCAGCGAAAGCCGCAACTGCTGCAGGACGATTTGATGTTCATCTGTCAGCAGCACCAACTCCGACTCATAGCCAGCAACACGACTTTGAAATTGCGCCAGATTCAGCGCTGACTTTTTCTTTAATACCTGAATTCGCGCATGGAGTTGCGAGATCTGTTCATCGAGCTTCGCCAACGCCTCTTCGCTCGATTGAATGCCTTCTCCATCAAATTGCGCGTCCAGCACCGTGGCAAGAACATCACCTCTACTAACAACGTCACCATCACTGTAAAGCACGTCACCCAGTATGCCGGCGCGACTTCCATAAACTTTGATCTCGCCTTCCTGCGATGCCAGGTAACCGCGAACTCGTTCCGTTTGTTTTATCTGCGCCACCGTCGCAAATGCAAGAAAACACAGGAAAGTCGCCGACGCGACGATCACCATCAGTCGAGAAGAAATAGGTTGATAGAATACGCCGCTGCCGAATTTCGACCCCGCACTTGCCAGCACCGCTTCCTGACGAAAAAGACTGTCGATCATAAATTGATTGCTCCATCCTTGGAGTTATGCATGAAAATTGATCCATTATAGGGAGCGCCAAGATCTGGCCATAGGGAAACCCTGCAGCCAGATCCGTGGATCACCTGTTAACGGTAGTAACCGGCAGGATCCCACCAGGTGAAGAAGTCAGCAGTTCTCATAACTGCCCAGTGGTAAGCCGAAGAAAAATTACTTTCACTAAACTCAAAATCAACTAATCCGAGGTGAACCACCGCGCTGAAGCCACCAGCGACGTGCTCTATCTCCTGCATTTCTAACTTACGCATACGAACTCCTTTTCTCCCAAATTTCAACTAACCATGCAACATGCATAGCCAGATTAGCGCTGTTTGGGGCAGCGCGTAATTCCAAGGGTGGCTCGGTGTCCACTCCTAAATGTTGATGGGAAAAAAATTGGCCGCATTAAATCCAGAATGCAAAAAGATTGAAGGTAAAATGGAATCTGTATTAATACGAACTATTAGCAGCAAAGAGGATATAGAAAGAAGACAGGAAACGCCCAATAATGAACCAGAAAGCATTATTTCTCGATGCACAGCTGAAAACAATAACGTGGAGAATGTTGCTCCAATGAACTTTCCATACGAATTGGAAAATGCTTTGTATATTACACTACGAAACAGAAACTCTTCGTTCAATGGCGCCATAACTACAAGACTAAAAAAACTCAAATACCACACCCAATTAGCGGATTCCTCTATATCCACAAGATAGTCAACAGTCATGATGCCATCGTTAGGAAAGTAGCGCTGCAATACATAGTTAAAAGCAAGGCTAATGGAAAATCCAGCCAAAAACATATTTATATTTCTGAAATACCCGATCCGATTTATTCCTAGGGCAGGGTACGCAAATTCACCTGAAACACGCCTTATATAAAGCAATATGAATCCAGCTATGGCACAAGCACCTAGGAGCTGCCCTAGCGTGCCCATTAAAATTGACATAGCGATATTCCTATGACCACTGGCATATTTATCGAAAGTCGAGTTACTCGAAGTTTCAATATCCATACCAAGATAGTTGGCAAGTAAGATCACCAAGACAAAGGACGCCAGATACGCCAAAAACAACCCAAACCCCGCCCCAGCAGTCAGCTCCTTCTTCTTTGAGAACACAGTAAATTCAATCATCGAAAGCATGCCCTTAGAATCATATTTTAATATTGAATCTAGTACAGGGATGAGATTCGTGCCGAAGGAAAACCCTACATCTGCGCTTAGTGCGACGAAGTGGTGACTGGAGTGAGACGAATGAGAGTGGCAGTAGATATTTAGCGGGCTACAGGTAAAAACCGCCTAGATTCAGGGCGGCAAGCTAGGCGACAGAGTAGCGCGAAATATGAGGTACAACGGGCAATCGCGGGCAGGCCAGGTCCTAAAAAATAAGACATTACGCAACGCCTATATCCGCTGACTCAACGGCGGGTGCGACATAAACAGACTGGACATAGCTTTGCCTCAAGACTCAGTCCAGCGCGGACTCTATGGTTGAGTGTGCTTGTGCTCCGTACAGCGGTTCGCTCTTTGGCATTTTGCGAAACATCAGATCGAAGTGTTTCTGAACGCGACCAATATTGACGACGGCAATGCCACTAGAGAAACCGAACCAAACGTATAAACCATTCATATTTCGGAAAATCGCAGGGATATGTTGGGGGCCAGCGATGGTTCCTTCAAGGTAGTGCTGATAAAGGATTGGTATATCGTCCAGAGTCACTTTCCCGACAAACAGCATGGGAATGATTTCCGGTACGCCGGAGTTGATGGCACTGCGAATAAAATTCACGTTCTCAACAAAACCGCGCAGGTAAGACAGATCTTTGGTGAATACCGAACCGCCTGTCAGTGTGCCACCACGAAACACGCGTTGAGTGATGCGGTAACTCTCATGTTCGCTGAGGCCACGATTGACGAAGAACTGATAGACCTCAATGAAGTTTGCCCCCTGCTCTGCCATGTCCACCGCCACCACACGGTCGCTTACGCGCAACGCTCGCTGCGGATAAGAGCTGAACGTCAGTGTCTCCATGAGTACGGCTAACCCTTCCTGACAGGCGGTCACCCGCGGCGACCCCACACTTAGCCAACTCGCCCAAGGCTGTCGGCGCCCATTCAGCGTCGTACCGACGTGAACCCAACCCTCATGGACTTCCAGAATCTGCAGATCGAACTCGGAAAAGTCGGAGTCTTGATTGATCTTGATATAGTCGCCCCCCGCCGCCGCATCGGACACGATACCGTCACTGAGAATGACGCGGATATCCCCGGGTGGAAAATAGGGATTGAGCTTCTCTTGAAGTCGCTGCACTGCCTCTTGCGCCGGAATAGTTTTGCCATAAGGTCGGCTCAGATACTCAGCCGCAGGCAATGAAAATATCTGACAAAGCTTCTCGCCCAACTGACGCAGACTATTGCGATCTCCACGCAGCTTGTCGCCTGCTGAACCATACAGTTCGCGACTGACTTTGCCAAACTCAGGAGTTCCACGATTGACCAGCAAATCAATCACAAGCAGATACTGATCGATGGTTGCACAGATTATCGAACCGAGCCCGTCGTGCCGGCCAAGATCGCGCCGAACGTCTTGGCGCAACTGCTTGAATTGGTCGCGCAAGGAATCAGGTTGAAAGTTAACGGGTTGGCGTTGGTAAAAGTCTGCACCAAGAGCAGGAAACTCTTTGCCTTTTGCCGCCAGAAATTCCTTCTCTAGCCGGGCAGGCCATTTGATAGCATCTAGGATGCGAATGGGGTGTTGTAAAGTAATCAATCGATCCGAAAGGAGTTTGACACGCTGCTGATAGTCAGCCTGACTCATGTTGTCCACGCCTGCAATTTGGCTGAAAGAACCAAGCTTAAATCAATTCAGACAGACAAGACAGTCGAGAACAGCACGTGTCTTTTCAATCATCAACGGGCGATCACATGCAACCAAAACCGTCACGCTCCTCGGTGCACATACTGACAACTGTTATACGAAAGATTCATAGAGAGCACCGCCGCTGCAATGCTTGAAGAAGAAGTCTATCGAACTAAGCCATAGTTCACATTCTGGGCAAATTAACCGTGCTGCGGGTGGACACACTTTGCGGCGAGTGTAGAGTAAATTAACGTGCTTTTAACAGGGATGGATGCATTATGAATACGATAAATTTCAAGAAAACACTGATCGCAATGGCACTGCCTTTGATCATGACCAGTTGTACAACTATTAATCCCTACACAGGGGAACAACAAACCAGTCGCTCCGTGAAATATGGTGCGATCAGCTCCGTCGTCTGCGGTCTGATTGGCGCAGGAGAGAGCGGTCAACGCGCCCGAAACGCAGCCGCCGGGTGTGGCGCAATAGGGGCAGGTGTTGGTGCGTATATGGACGTGCAGGAAGCGGAGCTACGCGAGGAATTAGAGGGCACGGGCGTTCAGGTCCAACGAAACGGTGACCGTCTGGACCTGATCATGCCGGGCAACGTGACCTTCAATACGAATCAGTACACCATACGTCCAGAATTCAACTCTGTGCTGGATTCGGTGGCAACAGTTCTCTACAAGTACAAAGACACGCGCTTAGAAGTGAACGGCCATACAGACTCAACAGGAGCCCCTGACTATAACTACGATCTCTCCAATCGGCGGGCCAACAGCGTCGGCAATTATTTGGCTGCCAGAGGAGTGGATCAGGGACGAATAATTACCCAAGGGTTGGGACCAGATGAGCCGATTGCGTCTAATGGGACTGACTCTGGCCGGGCGCAGAATCGTCGGGTAGAACTGCAGATCGTTGCGGCACCAACGTAAGGTCAGATTAGATACCTAAACTTTACCAGCGGGCCGGTTTCGATAAGATATCCATCTTGTTACGCGATGCTTTTTACGCGATGTATAGCTCCTGCTGCAATACGCGACTGATGTCGATGAGTGCTATACGCTGTTCCTCAACCTCAGTTACCGTAAAGCAAAATCCGCCTAGCTCCAGTCGCGCGCCTACGTCAGGCAATTGGTCAAACTTGCCCATCAGGAAGCCCGCGACGGTGGAGTAATCATCAACGTCGTCATCGAAAATACTGGACTCAAGTACGCGCGCAAGTTCATGCAAATCGGCATGACCTGCGACGCGCCACTCATTGGCAGCGACGGCTTCAATTGCAGGTGTCTCATCCTCGTCCGGAAACTCGCCAGCGATAGCTTCGAACACATCAATAGGTGTGATCAGCCCCTGAATCGTGCCGTACTCATCCACTACCAGCACCAGCTGCCCTTTCGATTTACGCAATGTCTCAATAAGAGGCAATACCGCGATAGAGTCAGGCACATAAATTGGCGTGCGCAATGCGTCTTTGAGCGTAATGCTTTCATTATTGGACAGATCATAGATGAGGTCTTTGGCGCGACCAATACCCACGATCTCGTCAAGGCTGCCCCGGCAGACAGGAAAAAAACTGTGGGGCGTATCGATCAACATCGTGCGGATGACATCGGTATCGTCATCTAGATTCACCCATGAAATATCCGTTCGCGGAGTCATCAACGAACGCACGGACCGTTCGGCCAATGTCAGCACGCCAGTGACCATGTTGCGCTCTGCCAGGTGGAATGTGGCTTCCTCTTCGGGCGACGCCTTGTCTTCGTCCTGCTCCGGTTGATCGGCTCGCCGGCCACCCAAGAGACTCAAAACTGCAGCCGCCGTTCTTTCCCGTAGGGGCATCCGCGCTTCATGCTTCTGTTTATTGGAATACGCTACCTGATTAAAGAATTCGATAGTGATTGAGAAGCCTATGGCGGCATAGAGGTAACCTTTGGGGATATGGAAACCCAGCCCGTCAGCGACCAGACTCAAACCGATCATCAACAGGAAACTGAGACACAACACGACGACAGTAGGATGT
>JBBSPQ010000114.1:0-6550 GCA_038258585.1 Pseudomonadales bacterium | reverse complement strand
TCTGTCTCGATACCCTGCGCCAGCTGGCGCGCGAAGTCTTCTGTCTCTTCGGCGTGGGACAGCAGATGAGACGCACGGCGATACAACACGCGACCTTCTTCGGTGAGAGCCGCCTTACGTCCTTCAATGCGCAGCACCGGATTGGGCAGCTGCTCGTTCAGGCGGGCAATGGCATAACTGACGCTGGATTGACTCTTGTTTAGCGCCTCGGCTGCAAGTGCGAATGAGCCTTCATCCACTACCGCCTTGAACGCGGCCCACTGTTCCAACGATATCTTTGGATATTTCATATCTAAAAATCCGATTGTTAATAGCTAATAATCGCGTCAATTGATTAAATAATTAGGCCTATCATCTTGTCATTAAATAGCGAAAGCGGCAACAGAGCCGAGGGGATTCAAGATGACAAACGTACTGCAACTGAAAACCAGCCTTTTCGACTCCGATAACAATCAGGGTGTTTCCAGCCAGCTGAGCGCGGAGCTGATGGCTAAATTGGCTGGAACCGACAAACGCCTCAATGTGGTAACACGGGACTTCTCCAAGAACCCTGTCCCATATCTGGACAATGTCTGGCTAAGCGCCTTGATAACTCCGGCAACCGACCGCACACAGGAGCAGAGTGACAAAGTGGCTCACTCTGATGTGCTGATCGCCGAAGCGCAAAAGGCTGACGTGCTGGTAATCGGCGTGCCGATGTACAATTTCGTCGTTCCAGCCATGCTCAAATCCTGGACTGACCACGTGGCTCGTGCTGGTGTGACTTTCAAATACACCGATAAAGGGCCAGTTGGGCTACTTACCGGCAAGAAGGTATATCTGGTGCTGGCTACAGGCGGGCAGCATCAGGAGGGGGTCACAGATTACATGCGTCCTTACTTGCGGACCATTCTGGGTTTTCTTGGCATGACCGACATCGAAATCATCATTGCCGATGGACTGAACATGGGAGAAGAACCCAGAGCCAAAGGATTGCAGCAGGCGCGAGATCAGATCGCCGCAACACTAACAACCATTCATCAACAAGGAGAAGCAGCATGAGCACAAGACGAGTAGAAGAGCTTTTGGTTGCACAGGCAGCCTCTGACGGCGACGGCGTCAAACTGATGCGCGTTTTCGGCGGACAGGATCTGTCGCGGTTCGATCCCTTCCTGATGATGGATGAATTCGGCTCCGACGAATCCAGTGATTATATTGGTGGTTTTCCATCGCATCCGCACCGAGGTTTTGAAACCATCACCTATATGCTCGATGGGCATATGCAACACAAGGACCATATGGGCAATGTCGGTGAGTTGCGCAACGGCGATGTGCAGTGGATGACCGCTGGCGCTGGCATCATTCACTCTGAAATGCCGCAGCAAAAAGAAGGCAAGATGCGCGGGTTTCAGTTGTGGTTGAACCTGGCGGCGAAAGACAAGATGCAACCGGCGTCTTACAGCGACATCGCTGCTGCGGATATTCCGGTGTATCAGCGTGAAGGTGGGTACATTAAGGCGATTGCTGGATCGGTGGAAACATCGGTGGAATCTATTAATGGCCGAGTAAGTAAGGATGTGACTGAGCCGGTGTATCTGGACATCATTATCGACAAGGGTTCGTACAACGAAACGTTCAAGGTGCCCGATGGCCAAACCGTGCTTGTGTATGTTTACGAAGGCAGTGCCAAAGTGGGAGACACAGTAGTCAATAAGGCGCACATGGCCAGATTGTCAAAGCAGGGCGATGTGCAGATTCAAGTCGAAGGCCCGGCGAAAGTGCTGTTGATTACTGGTAAGCCCATAGGTGAACCGATAGTGCATTATGGACCGTTTGTCATGAATACGAGGGAAGAGATTGAGCAGGCGTTGACGGATTATCGGAACGGGACGCTGGCTAGGAAGAGGGCTTGATGGTTTGGGCGTTTAATTGACGGTGCAGCACTGATACTCAGTCCTTCCAAAGTCCTTCATTCTTCTCGATCAGGTCTTGACCAGATTATCCTTCGCGAACCACCTCTATCATGCCGTAAACGGTATAAAGCGTAACAATCTGGAACTGACACCGTTTCAAATCAGAACAATCTATGAATTCTGGATTCGCTAAACTCTCGAAGAACCTTTGATCTAAAGTTTTCAGCCGTTTTACAACCGTCCGTGTAACCGGGGTAGAACCCGTAGTATTATTCCAAAGGATTGGAAGCAAATACTAAGGACGAGAAGACTTTACCTCAAAGTAGTTAGAATGTACCGTCACCTCACTTACTCCTTCTATCTAATCAGGCCCTCGCTGTTTCATCAGGAACCATCTTCATCAGGAACCATTCCATGAAAAATCGAATGATCTTTTCTCTGCTTTGCTGTTTCTTTTCTACATTTTCTTCAGCCGACGAAATGATCATTCCTGGAACCAGCGTGACCTTGGATGGGCCAGAGGGGTTTACGTTGGCCAGCGCGTTTTCTGGACTGCAGAGTCAGGATGGGTCGAGCATAACCATCTCCGAGTTACCACTTGAAGCATACGAAGAATTTTTGGCAATATTTTCGAATATTGACGCAGCGATTGAGGCATTCGCGCAGCAGGGCGTTACGATAGAAAGTGCGAAAACAGTGACTGCTGCTGACCAACAAGTGCCGGTTTTATATGGTACTCAATCCGTTTCTAGCTTCGATATCCAAAAGTATGTCGCTATAATCCGCGGCGAAACGACAGTGTTACTGGCTTTCAATGTTATTGATCCTGATGTGCTAACCGAGTTAGGTGTAGAGCATGTCATCGCGTCCGTGAGTCTGTCGCCTGCGGCCACCCTGGAAGAAAAGATGGAGGCGCTTGCCTTTGATTTTCGCGCCACAGCTCCATTTCGTGCCACTGACGTTCTGGCAGGTTCAGGTGTCATGATGTCTTCGTTCGAAGGAATCGATCCCACTGGTATGAAACCCGCCGTGGTCATCGTCCGCGCTGTCTCTCCAACAGATTTCTCATTGGGCCCGGTCGCCTTGGCGGAGTTATTGCTGCGCAATACGCAGGGGTTTGAAGGTGCCGACAGTGTGCTAACCAATGATACGACTTTTGCTGGAGGGACAGGGAATTACCTCGAAGCAGTCACCGAGAATCGCAAGATTGTTCAATATCTTCGTATTCCCGATGACGGCATGTATGTCCGCTTGATCGCATTCGGTGCAATAGATGAGTTGGACCTTGTACTAGAGGCAGTGCTGGACGTTGCTGATTCGGTGTCCATCAAATAATGCTTTCCTTTTAATCCAAACTCCATCCTTCCGAGTTCGCCACAAGTCGCTCAGTCAGCCCTAGCTGAGCCAGAAATGCATCATCATGTGACACCACCACTACGCACCCGGATACTGATTCAGCATAGCCTCGAGAGCTTGAATGGACGCCAAATCAAAGTGGTTACCTGGTTCATCCAACAGCAACCCTTGCGCATCGGACGAATACCTCGAGTTAGTGGTGCGTGCTTAAACTGTCGGACAGCAGATTCTGCCTAGCGACGTAAAAAGCGATTGAAGACTTTGTCTACAGCTCTGTCGACTGAGCTGTCTATTTCTTGCTCTATTTTCTGTTCAGACTTGTCTTCAACGCGGTTCTGCTGCCGATCAACTTGATTTCCAAATATGTCGCCCAGAATGTTGCCGCTATCTTCAACTTCAGCGTCGCCATTTGCCTGCTGAATGCTATTCATCATACTGCCTAGATTAAACGACATTGGCTCTGCAGGCAGCACAAAGCGGGAGGCATCGGGTTCACCCGGTTCAAAGGAAGCTACACGAAAATTGGAACCATAGCGCAGCAAGCCTTTGTTATTCATCGCTTTCTGCATCTGATCATATCCTTCTGGTTTTTGTTGCTGCAGTGCCGCCGACATGGACTGGCTGAGGCCCATGAAAGCCGAAGTCATTTCGCGCGCGCGCGCATCGCTGCTGAGCACTAAAGTTTCAGTGCTGGTGTTTCCGTTGCCATCGACAAAAGTCATCTCATACACGTCACCGTTGACACCGGCTACAGTCTCTTCCCGGCCGGTATCCTCAAAGCTGAGCATTTCATAAACATTATCTTCTCCAAGCAAGTTTTGCCCCGAAGACATGTTGCCCATGAGGCCGCTCATATTCCCCATGCTGGCCATCATGTCAATCACCATGACTTCCTGATCCTGCTCTATAACGCTATAGGCTTTGCCATCGCGCATAATCATGTACATTCCAGCCTGACCGGAAAAATTCATTCTGATCAGATTCGCGCCAGAGTATTCAAGATGGATCTGTGGAGATCCATCTCCGCCTGACTCAAGTACAGCCATTCCAGCGAAGGTCACAGCTGGACTGACGCTTAGTAAAAAAAATGCGGCAAGGGTTCGAATTTGCATGGGGTAACTCCTTGAAAATGTCATTTGGGAATGATCGATGTTATGAGGGTTTTTTGTTAAACACTGGGTCGTTACCATGCCATATTCCTAGTCGGTTTGCTATATCAATGATCTTGTATCAGGCAGAATTGGTCGTTACGCAGGCGGGGTGATAACCCGGCTATTCCTCAGTCAGGATGACGATTAAGCCTCAAAATGATGAGTACCGACGGTTCGAATCCCAACAATCACGTTTGTGTATTATTGATAACGTAGGAAACTCCGAATTCACTCTGGTTTGTAACTCAAGTGCCGACACGGCGTCAAATAAGCCAGTCCTGATTTTTAAGTGAATTTCAGCGTGAGGGCTGCTAAATTAGTCACTAATTTGCCGGGACTCGTGCCTTGGTCATCAACAATAATTAGAGAGACTCTCTATGCCTCCCATCAGAAACAAATATGTGCTCGTGGTGTCAGCTCTGGCGTTAATGCTCGGCGCGGTGCTGTTGTGGCGCGCTCAACCCTCTGTGTCTGTATTGGGTGCCTACGCCAAAGACTTAGCTAATGAATCCGCGCCTTCAGAGATTATTGACGAATCCGTGCCGGAAGTAACTCGTACATCCTCACCAGAAGGCAGCGCAACCGCGCCCTCCCCGCAGCCAGCTACCGACGAGAACGAAGATCCAGCCAACGCTGCCCCGGATATCAGTCCTCCAACAAATACGATTGCGGCAAGCGCTAGCAGAAGCGGATCGAAGTCAGATCAAGCGTCGCCCACCGAAGCTGATACGCCCAGACTCAGTGCGCGAGTATTTGATGTCATCAGCGAAGTACAGACACTACAGCTGGCCGGGCAGTGGGAAGAGGGGCTCAATGAGATGAACGCGCTTTGGCGAGAGCTCGATACACTGAACCCTTTCGAGCAGGCGACTTTGCTTAATTTCTACACGAATACTTTGGCGCGTCTGGAGATGTGGCAGGAATCCATTACAGCGTTCAACATGATATTGCAGGTGCCCGACCTGAGACCGGACCTCAGTGCTCGTGCATTGCTTGCGTTAGGTCAATTGCATGCGCGGGTTGGTGAACCGACAGAAGGCGCCGCCTACTTGACAGAGTGGCTGAGCTACACAAACGGGATGGAAAATATGAATGCTCTGACACCGAGAGTGAACGAAATGCTCGTATGTCTTCGAGGCATTGACGGCGACAGCTCTGGCTGCACTTTTTAAAAATCCTCCATGATGTCGAATTCAGAATTCGTTACCCGACTAAACATTACGAATCATCAACAACATCGTAATTGAGGAGAAAAAAAATGAGAGTAGTCGTATTCGTAAAAGCCACTGCCGATTCTGAAGCAGGCCGCATGCCCGAACAGCAATTGCTGACTGACATGATGAATTACAACGAAGAGTTGGTGAAGGCCGGGATCATGAAAGGCGGTGACGGGTTAAAACCCACTTCACAGGCCGTACGTGTTCACTTCTCTGGCAAGAATCGCACGGTGACTGATGGACCGTTCGCAGAAACCAGAGAGATCGTGGCCGGTTATTGGCTGTGGGAAGTGAAGGATATGGCAGAAGCAGTGGAATGGGTGAAACGTTGTCCGAACCCGATGTTCGTCGATTCCGATATCGACATTCGCCCTCTGTACGAGATGGAGGATTTCGGTGATATCGTGACGCCGGAGATCAAGGAGCAGGATGCGCGCTTGCGGGCACAGACTGATAAGTAGGGACAAATTTAGCGCTGAGCCAGAGTGGGCTGTGTATGCCGATAAAGCCAAAGACGGTTGGACCAAAATTCTTGGAACGTTAGCCGCCAGTATATCCTGATAGATTAAATCTGGAGTTGCTTCATATGTACGCTGGTATAAGAGTTACACCGTGCAAGTGGTGGAAGTATTAAGGCAATACAGTGCGAGTTCGCAGTAAAAACGCAGTGAAAAGTTGGGGGAGCGAATGACGGAGTTTGACGAATCGGTGGCGTTGCAACCGCGCAATGCTAACGAATGGATTGCGTATGCAGACCCGAGGCGCGAAGCGATCAATGGAATGTACGGCGGCTGGACAGCAACCATGCTGCTCAATGCAGTGCTGCGTGACGCCGTGGATTGTGGCAGCGCTTCCACTCTCACAGTGCATTTTCTGAAAGCGATTCCCCCCGAAAGTAAGCTGCTGATCCGTACGCGAAACCTGAGCGCCAGTC
>JBBSPQ010000113.1:0-6611 GCA_038258585.1 Pseudomonadales bacterium | reverse complement strand
TATCCTGGCAATTATCCTAAAGCGTTGCCGATCTTCGGGTTGGATCAACAAACTGATGATGTGATCGTCTTCCATGCGGGGACGACTCTCAAAGATGAGCAGGTCGTGACCGCAGGGGGTCGCGTGCTGGCAGTCAGCGGAAAAGGGGACTCGCTGGCCTCGGCGTTGGCGCGTGCCTATCACCACATCGAGCATCTTCAGTTTGAAGGAATGCAATACCGTCGTGACATTGGTCGAATTTCTGAAGGCATGACTCGATGACTCAGCCGAGCGCTTATTCTCAGGCGGGTGTGGATATTGAAGCGGGTAATCGAGCCACTGAGCTCATGACGGAGGCTGTACGTTCGACTTATGGCGCAGAAGTATTAGCCGGAATCGGCGCATTTGGTGGCTTGTACGATGCCTCATTGCTCAAGCAGATGGATGCGCCTGTGCTGGTTGCTTCAACGGATGGCGTTGGTACCAAGACAAAAGTCGCGGCGCGTCTGAATCGTTGGGATACCATCGGACAGGATTTGGTCAATCACTGCGTCAACGACATTCTGGTTCAAGGCGCGCGCCCTCTGTTTTTTCTAGATTATGTGGCTTCATCACGGCTAGACTCTGAGCAGATCGCGGCGGTTGTTGGCGGAGTGGCTGCGGCCTGTCGCCAGGTCGGTTGTGCGCTCCTGGGGGGTGAGACGGCAGAAATGCCGGGCGTTTATGAGCATGGCGAACTTGATCTCGCCGGGACGATTGTTGGCGTCGTCGAGCGTGGGCATCTGGTTGACGGTGGACGAATCCGTGCGGGCGATGTCGTCCTGGCGCTGCCATCGACGGGGTTACATACCAATGGCTACTCGCTGGCACGGCGTGTGCTGGCGGATTTAGACTGGAACGAAACGCTGCCGGATTTAGGATCCTCGATTGGTGATGCGCTCCTCGCTGTACATTGCTCCTATCTCGAACCCATGAGGCATTTATGGGTGGCAGGTATCGATATACGTGGCATGGCGCACATTACTGGAGGTGGCGTGATCGACAACCTGCCACGTATTTTGCCAGCAGGCGTCAGTGCCATCCTTCAGCGCGGTATGTGGTCTGAGCCACCGATTTTTGATCTGATTCAGGAACTCGGAAACATTAGCAACGACGAGATGTTTCACGTTTTTAACATGGGGCTTGGTATGCTGGTTGTTGTTCCTGCCGAGCAACTGGAACTGGCAAAGGCTACTCTTGCGGAGATCGCTCATGTTGGCATGATCACCGATGGCGATGGCTCAGTCCTGGTCGAACAGGGCAGCCAATGACAGCAATATCTGAGCGGCTGTTATTCACGCCATATAAAATCCATAGTCATTACAAAGCTGATTAACTTGTGGGAAGGGTACAGCGTCGTAAGCCTGATTCAGTCCGGCGACACCCTACTGATCAAAAACTGCTTCCAAGGAGACCTCGAGAATAGTTGGCCGAAGTCGTTACGGTATAATTACCCTGTACCGGTGAGCAGGGCAGATTCCTGCGAAAAGGAAGACAGAGGTCCTATGCCGATAAGCGAATCGTTTCGCCGCCGCCTTTTCCCAATGCTGGGAGCGGTTGCCGCTCACTTTGGGACACCGTTTCATATTTATGATGAGCGAGGCATACGAGAAACAGGGCAAGCATTGATTGAGGCCTTTTCCCGTGTTGAAGAGTTTCGCGAATATTTCGCTGTCAAAGCACTACCCAATCCTCAAATTCTTAAGATCATCCATGATATGGGCTTCGGCTTCGATTGCAGCTCTATCCCCGAACTTGCGCTTAGCAGGCAAGTTGGTGCAAAAGGGGAAGGGATTATGTTTACCTCGAATAACACCAGCGCGGAGGAATTCGAGATCGCATTTGCTCAAGGAGGCTGTATCCTCAACCTTGATGATGTCAGTCTGCTCGATAAGATTCCTCGTATCCCTGACTTGCTTTGCTTTCGCTACAACCCAGGCGCGCGCCGTTCTGGGAACTCGATTATCGGAAATCCCGCAGAAGCGAAGTTCGGTATTACCTACGAGCAACTGCACGAGGCTTATCGTCGTGGGCGTGATGCGGGGGTAAAGCGTTTTGGTCTCCATACCATGCTGGTCTCGAATGAACGCGATTACCATTCAATGGTATTGACAGCGGAGATGCTTCTCGAACAGGTACAGAGGGTCGCAAAGGATTTACAGATCCATTTTGAATTTATAAACATCGGCGGTGGCCTCGGTATACCATACAAACCTGAAGATATGTCGCTCGATCTTAAGGCGTTGGGAAGTGAGATTGGTCATCTGTTTGAGAGTCATAAAGACAAATATCGTAAGACGCCGAAACTGTACATGGAAAGCGGACGCTATCTGACCGGGCCACATGGAGTACTCGTCACGAAGGTTATCAACCGCAAAGAGACTTACCGCACTTATATTGGCGTTGATGCGAATATGTCGTCATTGATGCGACCGGGGATGTATGGTGCATATCATCACATTGATGTACTGGAGCGGAATGAAGCAGAGGAAGTCGTCGATGTCGTTGGAGCGCTTTGCGAAAACAATGACAAGTTTGCAATTCAAAGGCAGCTTCCGATTACGAAGCCAAATGATTTGTTGATCATCCATGATACGGGGCTCATGGTCAGGCGATGGGATTTAACTATAATGGCAGACTCCGCCCGAAAGAACTCTTACTGTGCGCTGATGGTACAGTGAAGCTCATTCGTCGGGCAGAAAATGTTGATGATTATTTTGCTACGCTCCATTTTGAGCCAGAGCAATACATAGCGAGCGCAGAGCCTGAATGAAGTATTTCTCTTCTCTGCAAACCTGGTTCTTGCTGATTACTTAGTGATAAGACGAATTATCACGAGTAATTTACAGCGAAGATTGTTAGGTCACAAACCGGACAAACGATAATTTAAGGGCTGCCATCCTGCATTTAATCGATGCTGGGTTTCTTCCCATGTTTGGATGCCACTGGTCGAGTCGGTAGCTTCAACATTGCACGCGCCGACTGCGCAGGCCCAACGTGCTGCGTTTTCGAGACTTATGCCCTTGAGCATCGCCGTCAGCAATCCGGCATATGCAGAATCACCCGCACCTGTTGTGCCAGCAACTTCTACCTGAAACGCTGGATGCCAAAATCGATGTTCAGCCCATAAGCCCGCATCTATCGGTAACGCCTGCAATTCCGCAAATTGTTCCCTTCTCCCTCCACACAAATAAAGACCTAGCTCACCTAACTTAAATCCCACAATTGCCCCATTCGTCATCTGAAACAGTTCATCTGCTAAGTCGTTGAGGTATGCGGCGGAAATATGCGCCAGAATTTCCCCATGCCAACGCTCGTAGTCCTCTCTGCGGAGCATAAACATAATTTCTTCGATGCTCGGCACAAAAATATCCACAAACGGCAGTGTCCGCACCAGCAGGCTTTTCCAATCGATTTGACTGACTAAACCAGCAGTATCTGGGAGTGACATATCAAGAGATGTAATTACATTTATTGCTTTTGCCCGCTGAAACAGTCGCACCAGTTCTTCACCCATGTTTGCTGTCAATGAAGGCAAAAGTGGTGGATAACCCAGATGCAGCAACTTCGCTTGAGCAATAACCTCGTAATCGAGATCATCTGATGTATAACTCGCATTTGTGCCTGCATACTGAAGAAAAATTCGATCCACCCGCTCCGGTGAAAGCACCAGTGTATACGAACTGGCTTGACCAATTTTTGTGCGGATATGCCTCGTCAGCGCAGGATCGCGATTTTCTAAGAATGCCAAGATCAAGCGGCTGATCATGTCATCACCGACATTAGACATCAGCGTCACGTTCACGCCAAGTTTATGCAGCGCGAGGCCCGTGTTGGATACGGCTCCACCCGTTGAGAAACTCATCGGGCCAACTTCGAACAAATGCCCGGGTGATGGAAGGTCGTTTAGGCGAACATTATCCATCATCGGCAGTAAATCAAGGCAAAGATGACCGCTTACAATAATGTCGATTGGTTTTTCCAGCTCCCCTCTCCTCTCTAATTATTAAGTGGGTAATTACGATGTTTCACTGAGCGAAACGGCACGTTTTTCCGCCTGGGACGCGAGCGCTGCGGTCAACACTTGGTGATGCTGGGCGGTTTCTTCGGGCGTGGCGCAGCGAAAACGATTGGTCTGTGTCCCATTGGTAAGTTGATCACAAAAAGCTGCCCACATTTGCAGTATGGCATCGGTAAAGCCAAATTCAAATATCGACCCCGTGATGGTGGGATAAGAAGATTCATAGCCTAGATCAACCATGTTCCATATTTGTTCTGAACCAGGGGTGTAAGACATAAATCGCAATGTTTTCGGGTATTTGGTTGAATACTCCGCACTAAACTCAGTACCGAGAATGCGGATATACCATGTGTTCGCTTCACCTGGAGCAATACGATAGGTCTTGATGTCCATTGGAAATACTTGCCCGTTTGACCCGACATGGCAGTTCAATGTCGCGTTATCCCAGGTTTCACAAGGGACAAGTTTCCCCTCGGCATTATAGCGCTGCTCGACAATATTGCTGAGATTTGCGTAGACATTCTCTGGAAGCCATCCAAATCTCAGCGGAAGATGAAGCGCGTGCAGCCCCAGATCGCCCATACAGCCGTACTCTCCGTTGATGGCGGTCATACGTTTCCAGTTGATCTTCTTATTGGGGTCGAGATCACTGCTATGCAGCAAACCCGCAGAAACTTCGATGATGCGTCCAAAACGGCACTCTTCGACAAACTTGACTATCCGCTGTGCGCCTGGGAAAAACGGGAATTCGGATGAGCAAGCCACCACAACATCCGGGTGTTGGTGGATAACTTCCAAAATGGCGCGATTAGCGGCTAAGTCGATGCCGAAAGGCTTTTCTCCCAGCAGATGTTTCCCACTGCAGATAATGTCGCTGTAGAACTGCTGATGCAGATTATGCGGTACTGCACAGTAAATGGCATCGATTTCAGAACTGTTCAATAAATCATGGTAGTTGGCACTTTTTACAGCAATTCCATCGAAATTATTTTCGAACCAGGAGAATAATTGCGGATTCGTATCACAAATAGCGGTGATCTTCGGCAGGAAATCGACATCCAGAAGATGACACCAACGAGCAGCCGCGCTGGCAAATTCTCGCCCCATCAGTCCAAGACCAATAATGCCAAAACGAATGATCTTTCGGGTGGGCGGCATTTAAGCCCCCAAATACTTGAGCGCCGCATCGGGCGACAAGCCATCATGAACGACAGCCATCAACGCCTTTGTCATCCCGGCAGGATTAGAATGCTGAATTACATTGCGCCCGTAGACAATTCCTTTAGCGCCTTGCTCCATTAATTCATGTGTACGACCTAAGATTTCCGCTTCAGAAACCCTGCCGCCGCCGCGCACCAGAACGGGGATGTTCCCTGCGATTTCAATGACGCGATGATATTCGGAAACGTCATCACATGGATCAGCCTTAATGATGTCAGCGCCCAATTCGACTGCCTGACGTACCATCGGAAGAATTTTATCGATATTGCCATCCACCATATAGCCGCCCGAAGCCGTGTTGTCTTTCATAACAAGCGGCTCGATCATTAAAGGCATTCCGTAGCGGTCGCACTGTGGCTTGAGCAGCATAATATTCTGAATACACTGACTGTAAATATCTGGCTGATCTGGTAAATTAAATAAATTAACCACCACACAAGCAGCATCTAAACGAAGTGCCTGCTCCAGCGGCTCTTGAAGAATATGACTGTACAAAAGTCGTGGAAGACTCTTGCCATAGACATTTGCGGTATCGGTACGGAGGACAAGCGCTGGTTTTGCTTTACCCGGAATGTTTTGTAGAATCGATGCTTGCCCAATGCTCAGTTGGACAGCGTCCGGGTTCGCCGAAATGAGGGTCGATACAACGCTATGCATATTTTCAATACTGTCAAGAAAGCTGCGCTCACCAAAAAATCCATGATCCACAGCAACATCGAAACATTTGCCATCGGCAGCGAACAGCCGATTTAACCGTGCAGTAACACTCATAAACTTCCCTCTAATCCCCTCTGGTAATTTGCTTAGCTTAATCTATTTTTCTCTTTTTTGCGACTTTGCCGGGGCTTTCAGCAAAGATACGAAAATGTATGTCAATTGAGGGGTTATCTGTAATTTTGGAGTAGAATTAGGGACGGTTTATTTAACTTCCGCCCAGGTTTCCCGAATGTTTGAATTACCACTATTTCCGCTCAATACGGTACTGTTTCCAGGTTTGTCGCTCAGCCTGCACATCTTTGAAGAGCGTTACAAACTGATGATCGGACGTTGCATTGAGGCGAATCAGCCTTTTGGTGCAGTCCTGATCAAGACAGGTTCGGAAGTTATGAATTTGCGGCAAACCGTTGAGCCGTTTCTCATTGGCTGTATTGCACATATTACTCAGGTTCAGTCGCTCAGTGCTGGACATATGAATATCACTGCAATCGGTCAAGAACGATTTCGTATTCTTTCGAGTCGACATTATCAAGCTTATATGTTAGGTCATGTCGTGTCGTTAACGCTTGTTCTTGTGAATCCTGAAGAGATTGAACACTCATCCCATCTTTTGCGTCCCTGGGTTGAGCTCTAT
>JBBSPQ010000112.1:0-6653 GCA_038258585.1 Pseudomonadales bacterium | reverse complement strand
TCCGGTTGGCTAAAATCCAGCGGGCCTGCATTCATCTGTACCACCATCGAGCCGTCCAGTTTCACCAGCACGGTCATGGTGGTCTGCTTGTCTTGAGCAAAGATTTTCTGCAGCGGGTCGTTGGCAGCGAGACCCGTTATGATCGGCACTGTAGTAGCCCACGCGAGCCCGACGCGGACGCCGTCATCAGTCACCAGCAGTGGACCGTGCATGAGATCGAGATTGGCAGCAATCTGAACACCCTCGTAGCGGGTACCTGCGATTACAGGATCATTGATAGTCAATTTACCTTGACTGGAAAACCAGCCGGATTGAAGCGGCAGGTTGACGCTGGTTTGTCCGGTCAGATCCATAAGATTGTCCTGAGAGCTTCCATCACGAATCACCAGCCCGACCAGTTTGGGGCTGATCGCCAGCACAGCCAAAACAACGACTCCCAACAGGGCTATGAACTTCTTCATCCGTAAACCTCCAACGTCCGCTTTGTAATCTCATTGTCACCATGTGTATGGTACTTCTTACTCTATCTGTAAGTGCAGCGCTTACCGCATTTGTCGCCTTACTTCTCAATACACTTCTCAGTGCTGCGGCCGATATAAAGGTCAGTGTACTTCTCATCACTTCTCATCACATGTCATTTCAGCATGAAGTGTGATTCAGAAAGTGTTGGTTTTGAAGGTATTCCGGGAGTTCTGTGAGAAACGTGATTGTATTGTTTCAATTTAGTGCTTTGCTCATGTGTTTTCGATAAAGTCGTCGCCAAGTCTTTGTATTTTCGTGTTAAATACGCGAATTAAAGGGATTCAGGCTTGTAGTTTCGAAGAGGAAGTAGTCATGTCCGATTGGTTAGAAAAACCGTCTAAATCTATTCTTGTTACCAGCATTATTTCCGTCATGGGATGTGCTGCCGCTAATGCTCAGCAGTCCGCTGAATCAAAAATCGAAGAGGTCGTCGTCACCGGGTCTTACCTGCGGGGCAGCCCCATTGATGGACCTTCTCCGGTTCATGTCATAGACCGAAGCAGCATCGAATATCAGGGTGCGGGGCAGCTCTGGGATGTGGTGAAGAATTTGGAGGTGAATTCCGGGTCGATCACCAATCCGAATTCCGGTGAGGAGGAAATGGTGCAGGGCGTTGCCAACGTCAACCTGCGCAACCTCGGCGAGAACTCTACGCTCACGCTCATCAATGGCAGGCGTCAGGTCTCTGCGGCGACTACTACCCGCAGTGGCGGCGAGATGGTGGATCTCAATGCTATTCCGCAGGTCATGGTGGGGCGTATCGAAGTGCTGACTGATGGCGGTTCGGCGCTGTATGGTTCCGATGCAGTGGCTGGGGTCGTCAACCTTATAATGCGCACAGAATTTGAAGGCCTTGAGCTTTACGGGGATGTCCAGAACGTCGAGAAAGCCGGGGATCTTTATGACAACACGGTCAGTGGCATCTGGGGATGGGGAAGCGATGATGGCGATACCCACTTTGTAATTTCCGGGGAGCGCTTTGACCGTGATCCGGTGTCGGTGAAGTACGCCAACTATTTCGATAAGAATTCGCAGTTCGACGGTATCGTCGGTGCCATTCCCGGTGGTGCTGAGGCCGTATTCAGCAATCCTGCTTTTGGCGCCAATATCAATACAGCCTACATTAATCAGGGCGTGGTCGCGCGCAATGTGGCGGAGGGTGGCCAGTTATTGCCCGTCTATACCGACCCGCTGTGTGAATCGTTGAACGCGGTCGATGGCACGTCATTCTTTGTGGGTACCCGTACCGACCCACGTGGTCAGAATACCGGCTCGTGCCGCGAATACACCTATGACTGGCAGAACATGACGTTGGGCACGGAACGGGACAGCATAGCGGGTTCATTCAGCCACAGTTTTAACGAATCGACAGAATTCTATTCTTTTTTCCAATGGTCCGACTCTCGCATTGAGAGGACCGATTCGGGATCAGTTGAATCTCGCGGTCCCGCAGTCTTTCTCGCCGCTCCGGGTTCCCATATCGGCAACCCTGAATGGGGGGGCTATGCCATTGGTCAGACCGCAGAGCTGGGTTTTTATGCACCCGCAGTTGGGCTTGCGCGCCCCGCCAATATTCCTAATGCGCCTAACGCACTCGCTAATGGCGGTATGAACGTGCCTATGTACAATCCTGTGCGCGTGGGCACGCCGCGTCTTGGCGGCAACAGCAATTTCACTGACACGGAGACCATCGGCGTGCAGGCCGGTGTGAAGGGAGAGTTCGAGGCGTTCGATAATCGTCAGTTTACTTATGATGTCAGCTATTCATGGAGTGGTACGAGCTTCGAGCAGCAGACCCGCACTTTGCAGCGCGATCGCGCGGAGCTGGCAGCCAATGGCTTGGGCGGACCCGGCTGCACACCCAACGGTGTCGCTGACTTCGATTTTCGTCATGCAGCGGGTCCGTTGGGCGGCGCATTGCCGACATTCTGGAATGTCTCCAATGGAGCCGTGGGAGATGGCGTCACACAGACATTCTTCCCCGGCTTCGTATTTAGCACACGCGAAAGCCTGTCGCTTGCGCTGACCAGTAACAATCAAGGACAGGGTGATTGTCAGTTTTACAACCCGTTCCTGACCGCCATCACTAATCCGGCATTGGCCAATTCTCAGGAATTGATTGATTGGATGACGCCGGAAATTCTGAGAACTGACAAGCGTAACAAGCTCGGCGTTATCGACGCCGTAGTTACGGGTGAGTTGCTGGAAATGCGCGGTGGCATGGCGCAATTTGCGGCAGGTGCGCAATACCGCATGCAGAACAACAAATCTCATGCGCCTGCCATCAACCTCCCTGGCATCCCCAACGCCATTCTGGGTTATGACAGCAATGGCGAGCCCAATGAATACCATTACGTCAGCAACAATTACGACTGTTCGGAGTGTATTTTCAACTACGACAACGAACGCAATGTGAAGGCGGTATTCACCGAGTTGTCATTGCCGCTGCTGACAAATCTCGAGACGCAATTTGCGCTGCGTTGGGAAAGTTATGGCGGCAATATCGGCAGTGAGGTCACGCCGAAGATTGCGGCAAGCTGGCGTCCTGTTGATGAGTTGTTGCTGCGCGGTTCGTTTTCCCAATCCTTCCGCGCTCCTAACGTCGGTATTGTGGAGGAAGGGCTGGAAGCGAATCGCAATACTTTCCGTGATCCCATCCGCAATCAGGCTGTGCGAGCGGGATTGCTGCCGCCGACCAATGAGAACGCATTACCCAACACCACTTACACGGTCGGCTCTCCAGCGCCCAACATCGGCAATGAGCGGGCCGACACGTTCAGTGCCGGATTTTTGTGGACTCCTCAAGGCAGGCTTGAAGGCGCGAGTGTGAACGTCGATTTCTGGCGCTTCGAACTCAAGGACAAAGTACTGCCGCAGCCCGGTATTTCCGCCATCGCAGGCGAAATCGCTGCGTTTGAAGCGGCGGCTGTAGATCCATCGAACTACCTTCTCAACAGCTCCCTGTCGGCCAATGCCCTAGTGCAGTATCAGTCCTGTAACCCAGCGGCGCTGGAAGCACAATACGGTCGGGACTCCGACGAGAGACTGAATTGCGTGGTCGATCCGCGGACCTACGTGGTGCCAGGTGTGGTACGTACTTTCGGGACGACAATTGCGGAGTTGACCACCACTGAGCTCAGTACAATTAATGCCGGCACGATCATCACCGATGGTGCCGATGTGAAACTGGGCTATGTCTGGAATAACCGGGGCGGACAGTTCCGACTGGGGCTGGATTACACGCATGTGCGCCAGTACAAGCTGATCGATGTGCCGGGTCTGGAACTTGGGCTTCTCGAAACGGGCGTGTTCGATGCAGCAGGCACGACGGGCGATGGCAATTTGGTACGCTCGCTGCCGGACAACAAAGGCAATATCAGCCTCAACTGGACTCGTAACAGGCACGGTTTTGTAGCGATTACGCGGCTGATTGGTTCGTATCGCGATCTGACGTATCAGAACACCTACGAGAACGGTAATGATTTGGTGCGATCACTGGTACGCAAGGAAATCGATAGCTATCAGAGCTGGGATTTCCAGTACAGCTATACACTGGATTGGGCGAAGGAGAATCTTGGCACCTCAGTGTTCAGCGTCGGCGTGCTTGATGCGTTCAATGCGGAAGTACCGTACCGCGAGGACGGCGTGTCCAATTACGATGCGAGTGTTTTCGACGGTCGTGGTCGCCGGTTGTACGCTCGCGCTTTGCTGCAGTTCTAATCGGTTTCTAAGACAGAAAGGCGAAGCATTTCAATATGAGGTATCCCGTCTTCGCCGTAGGGGGCGGATACCCTCTTGAATCCCAGATTACTGTAGAAATCATTCAGATAGAGTTGGGCTGAAATACGAATACCCTGACCGGGATAAAGTTCGTCGCTCAATGCGATTGCGTTGACCATCAATTCCTTGCCAAGGCCCTTGCCACGATGTGATGGCGTAATGCAAACCCGACCAATCGCTGGCTCCACATATTTCACGCCCGGCGCAAGCAGGCGGCAGCAGGCAATAACGTCATCTTCAACAGTAACGAATACGTGCATGGCGCCCTTGTCCTTGCCGTCGACATCCAGATAGATACTGCTCTGGCCAACAGCGAACACTTCCTGCCGCAGTTGCAATAAACGATACAGATTGTCTTTGCTCAATTCGTCGAAACTCTCACGGTGCCACTGCATCATCGTGAATCTCCCCCTCATTTTTTTCCGCTCAACCAGCTCAAGTAGATCCCGACCGTCAGTAAGATGCAGCTATAGGCAAAGCCCAGTTGGAAGTTGCCTGTGCGCTCCAGCAACTGACCCATGAGCGCAGGGCCGAGCAGTTGGCCCAAGGCAAAAAACAATGTCACAAAGCTGATGGCGACCGCCGCCTGTTCGCGCGCAACAGTCCGCGTAGTGCTGGCGAGTATTGATGTAAACAATCCAGTAATGGAAAGTCCCATGAGTGTGTAGTGCAAAATAAATCCTGGCAATACGGGCCAGAGTACCGGCACGGCAGTGCCAGTCAGCGCCAGCGTCATGCAGATCATCAAAGCACGGGAATGACCGATGTGATCTGCACCCCATCCCCAGGATGGGCCAGCAACAATAGACAGCATTCCCATCAAGGCCACCAGTCGGCCAGCGACCGTTGGGGTGAGGCCTGACTCCAGCGCATAGCTGTACATGAATAACGATTGCACAATGTAAGTCACGCCGACAACGCCATAGATGAGCGCGGTAATGACCACATGACGATTGCGATAGACAGTGGCAATGCCGGGGGAGGGGGGTATCTCTCCTGGGCCAGACTTAGCTTGCGGCAAATCTCTAAATATCAACGCAGCCAGTATCGCGCACAACCCGGCACTTATCGCGAAGATGGCCCACACCAGTCGCCAGCCAGTGTCCGGATCAGCGCCGTCTACCGTCAACATTGGTACCAGTGCTCCGGTCAGCAGCATACCGGTGCCAACGCCGCTATTGGCAAATCCTATTACCGTGCCGCGACGCTCCGGGAACCAATTACCAAGCAAAGAAATAAGAGGGGTATAGGCAAACGCTGTGGCAGCACCTAAGGCGACCATCAGTATCATCAAGGTAATATAGGAGGAAGCCAGCGCCAGACCGCTGAAACCAATAATAGCGAATGCGAGCCCCAGCAGAATCGCTTTGCGAGCGCCAAAGCGACTGGCAAAAATACCTGCAGGCAATACCAGTAACAGATACCCCATGGCGGTAACAGTGCCGAGATTGGCGGCTTGCGCGTAGTTCTGATTGAGGCTGATACGCATGGTCGGAAGAACAAGGCCGTAGGCCAGACGGGCAAAGACGACAACTACCAGCGTGCAGAGGATGCTGACGGCGATTGTCAGCACCAAATTCGGACGGGCAAAGACTCGTGTGTCTGTTGCTCTGTCCTCTGCCGATGTCAGCACTGTCTGGTCTGGAGTATCAGTCATTCCGGTGCAGCATCGCTCTGGTGAACTTTGACGCCTTCACTGTCCAGAATTTCGATGGATACTGGAACACCGCTGCGAACACTCTCTGTCACCGTACAGAAGTTTTCAAACTGACTGACCGCTTTGTCCAGATTCGGCAGATCCGCACTTGCCGCGCCGAGCCGCATCTGCACATTCAATTGGGTTACTCGCTGGTATTTACCGACCCTGCCGAGAGTGCCAGTCACCGTTGCTGTCAGCTCACCTGCATCGTCCTTGTATTTGCGAAAAGCAAACATCAGGCTGGCGGAAAGGCAGTTAACTACGGCTGCGGCGAGCAGCGAGGCGGGATTAGGACCTTCCCCTCCACCGATTGGAGCAGGTTCATCGGTCAACAGGTTACCGAATTCGCCGAAGTCGATCTGAAACAGGTAATTCTCGATGAGCTTCAATTTCACACTGAACTGGTTGTCTTCCACAGATTTCTCTCTTCAATCGTCTTGGTTAGCGCTGCAAATGCAAGTTGCCGACCATGATAGCCGAAGATTTTTTTTCGCGTCTTAAAAAATTAGGATCATTGGGAGCACTTTCGGACATCACTCTGATATACGGCGGTGGGAGACAGGGTCGGGTTCTGCGGCTGACCTGCGCCGCTCCGCGGTGCCCTCTCTCCACAAAATGCCTAGGGTCATTTTGTTGCGTTCGGCGCTGGTCT
>JBBSPQ010000111.1:0-6714 GCA_038258585.1 Pseudomonadales bacterium | reverse complement strand
TCGCTCCCCCCAACAATTCGGACAATCCCGTTCCGGTCGTTGGTCCAAATGCGCTAATCAGGTAATCGCTGTATACATCGAGCAGTTCTTTATCGTCCATGCGAATAGTTTAGCTCAGTCCGTTGCGTAACGTGAGTTATGGTTATAGAAAGTGTCATCTTCTGACAGCCATATGGAATAAAGCTACCTTCATATTCACACTTGTAAATCGTCATGAGTAATTGGACCTGCGAAGTAGAAACAAACCAGTAGTTTCTGCCGTTCGCTTGGAAAGCGGAGACACGGTCGAGCAATCCGAGGACTTCAAAGCGCTCGCGAACAAAAGTTAGCCGGTGAACGCCTAAGGAAGAGGAGATCTGGTAAAGCGACGCCCCATGTCATCGGCGAGCGATCCATAACCTGAGGATCCGCATGTCGGGCTGACGTTTGATGAGAATGTGCCAAATTGTCACTTGATCTGTACTCCATAAAACTGGCCCAAACAGAGTGAGACTATCTGAATAAAATGAGAAGTATCAGGAGGATAGTTTCATGGCAAGCAAGGGAACACGCTACAACGAAGAACAGATCATCCGTATCCTGAAGGAAGTGGAAACCGGCACGAACGTGGCAGAAGTCTGTCGAAAGTATGAGGTGGCGGAACAAACGGTTTACCGCTGGCGCAGTAAATATGGCGGACTGGGGACGAGCGAACTGCAACGCCTGCGAGAACTGGAAGCGGAAAACGGTCGCTTAAAGAAGATCGTGGCGCAGCAGGTGCTGGACATCGACACGCTGAAAAAGCTGGTCTCAAAAAAGTGGTAAGCCCTCGGGATCGCCGCAGAGCGGTCGAACGGTTAGTGACAGAACGAGGGCTGTCGCAACGTCATGCCTGTCAATTGGTGGGGATGCAGCGTTCCACAGCACGCTATGTGCGCCACGCTCGGTCGGAGGAGGCAGACACCGTCGCGCTTATCCGCGAATATGCTCATGAGCAACCGATGTACGGCTACCGGATCATCAGCGCGATGTTGAAGCACGATGGCTACCGGATTAATCGCAAGCGGGTCTACCGCATCTGTCGCCAGGAAGGGCTGCAGCTACCTCGACGCAAACCCATGAAGCGGCGCTACGGAGACTCGACCGGCACCCTTCGTCAAGCCTCGATCCCTGTACAATGGATTCCCGCCCCCATTCATGTTACCCCTTCCGCGGACGCTCTACGGACTACATTGGGATTGCCAGAGAAGCGACGGGTGTTTCTTATCAATTTCAATGCGACTTCCAGCTACGCGCGAAAAAATCCAGAAGCGATCATAAAAGCCTTTCGGCGTGCTTTCTGCACTGCTTCCGCTTCTAGTTATTAAGAGCCAGTATTTGGAGCGTTATCCGCCTCTCTATCATCACCTCTTTCACTTGGTTGAAGACATCAATGGTATCTTGCTCAATAAGATGATGACGCGCCAACAGATGACTGATCTTCTTACTTGTGCGGACGTCTATGTTTCGCTCCATCGTGCCGAAGGCTTTGGGCGGGGGATGGCAGAGGCGATGTTTCTGGGAAAACCGGTCATTGCGACAAACTATTCAGGCAATACAGACTTTATGACGACCACTAACAGCTATCCGGTCGCATTTAAGTTGCGTCCTATCACTGCTGAAGATCACCGTTTCCAGC
This sequence comes from Pseudomonadales bacterium, assembly GCA_038258585.1. Taxonomy (GTDB): domain Bacteria; phylum Pseudomonadota; class Gammaproteobacteria; order Pseudomonadales; family Pseudohongiellaceae; genus UBA5078. The sequence continues at coordinate 5,057 of JBBSPQ010000111.1, read as the reverse complement.
CGGCATTCGCGACAATTTACGACGTAGGGCAGGTTTGGGCAGAGCCAGATATTGATGAGGCAGCGGCACGGATGGCAATGCTCTATGAACAACCTGCGAATGGCGTTGAAAAGGGATATCAGGCGGCGGATGATATTCACCTGTGATGGCTACTTAGGCTATCCGGAGTAGGCTCACCTCCAAAAACTGCTACAATTCACCCTCTCGTGCATTCAACAACCCCTCCCGATCGAGAGTGATCGATGCGTCGTCAATTCCTGCAACAGCTCTTCTATCATCTATTCGTCCGTGTTATCACGCCTATCGAGCGATACTGCAAATGTTGTCTGCAACCGGTCATTGTCCATCCCACCCATGGTGCCGTGATGGACATCACGCGCAGCAAATCCGAGTTGATCGCTGAAAATGCGTTTCTGCGCCAGCAGTTGGTGATTCTACGGCGACAGACGAAACGCCCGACGCTCACGCCCTTGGATCGTGGACTGCTCGTCATGCTCGCTGGTCGACTAAGAACGTGGAGGGAGGCGTTGCTCATCGTCAAGCCCGATACGCTTCTCAGCTGGCATCGGCAAGGGTTCCGGATTTTCTGGCGACACAAGTCCAACGTGAAACAACGCCCCCCTCGCATTGCTCCAGAGCTCATCGTGCTCATTCACTCGATGGCGCTCGAAAACCGACTGTGGGGAACCAAGCGTATTCAGGATGAACTGCGCAAGCTCGGCTTCCCGCTCGCCAAACGAACTGTCTCTCGCTACATCCGTCAAGTCCGCCCGACTCACCCGCCTCGAAAGTCCACGCAAACGTGGGGAACTTTCCTGAAGAATCATGCTCATGAGATCTGGGCTTGCGATTTTCTCCAGACCTACGACCTGTGGTTCCGAAGCGTGTTTGTCTTCTTCATCATCGAGTTGGGTTCCCGTCGTGTTATGCATTTCGCTGTCACCTCCTCCCCAACTGACGTTTGGGTTGCCCAGCAGCTTCGCGAAGCCACGCCGTTCGACACGCGTCCGCGCTTCTTGATCCGCGATAATGACCGCAAATTTGGCACTGAATTTGCTCGTGCAGCGCGCGGCATTGATGTCTTGCATACGCCCATTCACGCTCCTAAAGCGAACGCTGTGTGTGAGCGTTTTCTAGGGAGTATCCGGCGTGAATGCCTCGATCATGTACTGATCCTGAACGAGCGACAGCTCCGTCGGATACTCACAGAATATGTTCACTATTTCAACACGGCGCGTCCCCATCAAGCTCTGGATGGACAGATTCCGCTGTCGATGGATTTACCATCGACTGGGAACAACATCACCGCATTTCCGGTGCTGAACGGCTTGCATCACGACTATCGACGAAGTGCCTAATACTGGCTTTCTCCCTCGGATCCGCTAAGTAGCCAGCACAGGGGTTTCCGCTCGGAGACGATGATATATAGGGTAATGTATCTAGACTGAGAGAGGTTTCTGCCACCAACTCTTGAGGGGTGGAAGAAGAGAAATCTTATACTCAGCCGGGTTCGAACCCCGTCGTTCCCGGACGGTTTCCCTTGGAACAACTTCTTTACAGGCCAATTATCAGCTCCAAATCGTGGGCATATATCATTACTTCCGCTTTTCATGAAAAATCTGGTACACACGCTGTGGCGACAAACCGTAATAACGAGCTAAATCAGATAAGCCTTCGCCTGCTGAGTGTCGAGCTATGATTTCCGTGTTGCGGTCGGATTTCTTGACATGGTTATGGTTGATGGGCTTATCAGGTAGCAAAAAACCCGCATACAAGCGGGTTATGATGCTTTGAATTGCAGTTTCAAGAGAATGTAAACCAGTAGTCCTAACGGGTGTTAGAACCGCACCTTTACCCTCCTTGAACGCTGCAGCCAATCAGCTACTTGAGCGCCTCTATTGGGGGCTTCCGTTCCCTCAAAAACCCATCACTGAAAAACACATTCCCAAAGAAGAACGGAACGACCTCATCTGCGCACGTTATGCTGAAGGTGAAACACTCGAGTCCATCGGTGCAGCCTTCGGGCTTTCTGTCCAGCGCGTGCATCAAATTATCCACCGCTGGTGTACTTAGGCCCTTTTGACAGATAGTAGAATCTGTCATCTTTCATGTTGACGCAGATTGATTGCCTGACAAAATGGCTCACGAACATTGGAGTGTGACCATGTTAGACCAAAACTACTGGCGAGCAATTTATGATAAGCAACGAAATGCCTTCGTCGTTGAACAGGCAGGCTGGGTCAATGGCGAGCCCCAGATTGAGTATCGCTTCACCTATTTTTCAGCAGATGAAGACGAAGAAATCGCCCAACTAGGAGGACTAGATAAATGGTGGCTGGATGCGGATGGTTTTGCCGAAGGAGAATGCTTCGCCTTTGGCAAGTATCCTGACCAAGCAACTTTTGATGCAGATGTAGAACATATTTTGCAGCAAGCTAAAGAAGTTGCCCAAGCTGAAAACCTCGATTTCTTTCTTGCTGTGATCGATATCGTGAAAGAGCGTGCCGTCGAAGCGGCGTTGGATGATGAATCGCTTTTCGATTTCGATGGACTATTCGAGTTGGGTAATGAAGATGCTTATTCGCAGCGTTCCTATGTATCCGAACGACTGCATGATCATGTTGAGCGGACGAAGGACGAATGTTGGCGGCTCCATGTAGTACAGGTCATTGATACGAAACAAAAACCACTCGGTTGGACCCTTTGTGTTGTCCTCTACCCTACCCTCTCATCGGAAGCAACTGAGGAGGAGATTGAAGCCGCCACTGTAGGTCACATCCTCGAGTTGACCCATTTTCGCACCTATAGTGAAGCCGTCCTCGCCATTAAGGGCACGCTGCAATTCATGCTTGAAGACGGACGCATCGAAGAACCAGAATATGCTTTTATGAATGACTCGGAAGTCTTTGAATTGATGTCAGTTCAAGGAAGTGATGAGCAGATTCACACGCCAGAGTGGGACATCTTGGAAAATGCTATTCTCCGTAGCTTTCTGAATGGGAAGGAACCTTTAGTGCGCGCACAAGAGCACTGGCATCCACGTCAAGAAGATGCTATTGCTCAAGTCGCGGCAGCGATGGGGCTTCCCGTGCACATTGCGGACCAACTTTATGCTCGGATGCTCGAGTCCATGAAATTATCCGAGCCATTAGACAAGGATAGTCCATGGCAGGAAATCAACGACTTAGGTCACTAGCAGAACAAGTTTCCCCTGCGGACGAATTTTCACTCTGTATGCGTTTGAAGCTTCTCTCAGACGAAGTTTTTCTACCCTTCAAGTGTTTTGCGCGTCTACATCGACTACTTCAACAGGGCTCATCCGCACCAAGGGACTGAGCAGCTAACCCCTATTCCGCAATCAACCGCCAAAGCTGACGGAACTATACAGTGTCGAAACGTCGTGGGTGGCATCGTCTACGATTACTACCGCGATGCTGCCTAGGCGAGAATGCTGCACAGATGAGGTATTTTGGCCCTACAAGGGTTTTTTGCTACTACGGGCAAATGCGGTTTGTGAACGGTTTCTGGGGAGTGTCCGCTGTGAGTGTCTCGATCACCTGCTGATTGTTAACCAACGTCAGTTGTACCGAGTGCTTAAGGAGTACGTGAAGTATTTCAACGGTGCTCGACCACATCAAGGTATTGGTCATCATGTTCCAGTACCCCCTGGCGAGCCGGACGAACAACCGATCATGGGGCATAGAATCTTCGCGTTTCCGGTTTTGGGTGGTTTGCATCACGACTATCGTCGAAGCGCCGGAAGAGGAGCCGCCTCGAGTTGAGTAGGAATGCGTTGAGCTAAACCCTGGTGCGGTCGATACAGATTGTAATATTGGATGTAGGCTTTCATCCGTTGGAACAAGTGCCGCTCTCCCAGGATTAGCAGGTGATCCAGGCATTCTCGACGGACGGAACCGATGAAGCGTTCGCAGATGGCATTGGCTTTGGGGACACGGATCGGTGTCCGCAAGACCTTGATCTGGGTACCTGCAGCAACGGCGGCAAAATGGTGTCCGTATTTCTTGTCATTATCACGGATGAGATACTTAGGCCCTAGCTGGAACGGAGTCGCCTCGCGGAGCTGTTGTGCCACCCAGGCATCCGTCGGATGTCGCGTGACGCCCATCTGAACGACGCGGCGCGACCCGAGTTCAATGATAACAAACACGAACAATGAGCGAAACCAAACATCGGTGACTTGGATGAAGTCACACGCCCAAATCTCAGCGGCATGATTGTGGAGAAACGTTTTCCAAGTTTGGCTCGGTGGGCGAACAGGACGCGCCTGTCGGAGATACTTGAGCACCGTGCCTTTGCCCACGCGCCACCCCAACTTGCGTAACTCACCGCGAATACGTTCTGCGCCCCACAAGCGATTCTCAGTTGCCATCCGCTGGATCAAGCTGATGATCTCGGGAGAAAGTGGAGGATGACCGCCTCGATGCTGGGATTTGGATCGCCAGAACTGGGTAAACAAGTCGCGATGCCAGTGGAGCAGAGTATCTGGCTGGATAATCAACAAGGTCTGTCGCCAGGTCAGTAGTTGACTGGCCAGCAGCACCAGGAACAAGCGATCTTTCCAAGTGAGCCGCGGTCGCTTGCTCTGTCTTTGGAGCACGACTAATTGGTGGCGTAGCAAGGCGTTTTCGAGGAGGAGGTCGGATTTATGGCGGGTGTAGTCGGTTACCGCACCAATTGGAACCGGTTCTGCGAGAGGTTTCGTCCAGGATTTGAGGCGCTGACGAAAGGTCTGAAGGAGCGCAATGATCGAGTGGTAAAGCGTTAACCAAGACGAGGGGAGCATGAATTTACTTTCAATCAGGGTAGGTGCCCCGAGTAAATCGACTATTTTACATCGGAACCCATCCCTGAGAAGCCGCCATTCCATAACAGGAGGTTTTTTTCGAACGGATGAGCAATCAGTCCAGCACACCGTCAGCTCGTTTGGCACCTGGGCGACGAAGTCCAAACCTCCATGCGCTTCCTCATTCATGACCGTGACAGTAAATTCGCGGGCAGCTTCGACCAGGTTTTTGTCTCTGAAGGCTTTGAACTTG
>JBBSPQ010000110.1:0-6729 GCA_038258585.1 Pseudomonadales bacterium | reverse complement strand
TCTTGAAATCTACAGACCAGGTAAGCTGAACACTGTGCGGACTCTCAGAACCTACCACCATACCGCAAGTGAAAAACGTATATTCTCCGTTCGCGCTTTAACGTGTTATAGGTCCATGTATAAAAGCGACACATGGCTGATATGGCGGCAGTATGGGAGGAAATCTTCTCGGTCTTCCTGATGCGGTAAATCCTATTTACTCTTATGGTAGAGCCTGAAGCGTTTAAACTTTTCGACTCCAACACACTTGAACACTTGTACTCTCTTAAAACAGTGATATATGCCTATGATAGTAGTCAAACAGATTATGCTAATGGGAGTATAGTCCATGACCTCTCAGGAAGAGATCAACCAACAGCAAGGATTGTTAAACGTCCACCGTGGAACGCTGTCGATTCTCTTACGCCAGAGGGCGCAGTTCACTGGGCCATACACGCCGCCATCTATCGAGCACGGTATTCTTGAGGCTCGCGCAAACATTCGTCGGGTTAAGAAAATCCTGCGTGGTTTGGGTATATTGGTTGCAGACCTTCCTGATGATGAGGACGATTCTTCTTCTTCGTCTTCTCAGATACAGACGCCAAGTTCGAACGCTACAATGTCACCACCTAGCACCACTCCTATCTCAAAGTCACCCCCTCAAACAAACCAGAAGCGGATACGACAACGCGACATGGCATGGTGGGCGGGTATAGCGAGTATTGTTGTTCTTGTGATTGTGCTCGGCCTAGGGCTCTCACTCGCCCTACTCAAGTTAATCAATCAACCATCCTTGCCGGTTCCAACGGAATCCTCATCATCCGCATCAATACAAACACCGCTCTCGGCAATATCATCAACACATAGCCCAGTATCATCACCGGAATTAATCATGCCAATAAAATCTGTTGAGCCGATTGATATGAGCAGATCATCGGCTCAGTGTCCATCTGACGACTATGAATTTGTGGCACAGATTCCGCCGCAGCCGAGCGGACCTGATGATGTACAGTTTGGTGAAGGATTAGTGGCTATGCTACACGATAGCTTCTTATATGTAGCCCATACCACTCAAGTCCCCACTATCCAGAAGCTCACGACCTCCGGCAAAGTTGCAGTAGATTGGAAAGTGCGTTCCGGTATAGGTGAGGGGGAGTTTGGATATGCGCAAGCGGTAGCTGTTAGTAGCGATGGTAGCGTATATGTCGCTGATGGCGTTCAAAATCGGATCCAGAAGCTCGATATGAGCAGCAACACATTTCGAGTATGGGCAGATGGAAGCAGTGGTGCGGGAAATTTCAATGATCCGCGCAGTATTGCTATAGATAGTCACGGTAATGTATACATTGCTGACACTGGCAATAACCGCATTGTAAAGTTCAGCAGTGATGGTAAGTTTCAAAATAGTTGGGGTAGCGCTGGGAGCAGTAAAGGTCAATTTGCACAGCCTTGGGGGATAAGTGTAGACACTAAGGAGAATGTTGTTTATGTTGCTGACACAGAAAACAATCGTATCCAGAAATTCGACAACGAAGGCAATTATCAGGGAGAATGGGGTGCTCGGGGAACTGGTGATGGGCAATTTATGCAGCCTCGTGGAGTAAGCGTTGACACGCAGGGAAATGTATATGTTGCTGATAGTTCAAATCATCGCATTCTAAAATTTACTAGCACAGGTACATGCCTTGCTAAGTGGGGTGATACCAGTAAGGAAGGTAATGGAACAGGGCAATTCAAGAGCCCACAAACAGTTAGTGTTGGTACTGATAGCTTAATCTATGTTGCCGATTCCGGAAACAAACGTATACAGATCTTTCGACCTCGGCAGTGATAAAGGTGGAGCTATGAGTAAAATAAGATATACGCTAGATCGTCGAACATTCATCAAGAAATGCTTGCATTTTTTTGTAGGCACACCTATTGGATTGGGGGACATAAGATATTTAAAATTTTTCCACCGATCTGCGAAACGCAACCAATCTACGAAACTTAACGGTATGGCGAACTGCTTCACTCCCTACAACGGCAACCCTTCCGCTATTACGAGTGCGGATTATGTTCAATACATTGAAGATGCGGTTCGACAGCCTACCTATGAGGCAGCATGGCTTTATGAGGCGGAACACATTGACCCTAATGGCCATCCAGACAGGGGAGATCGGATAAGAGGCTGTCGTGCTGTTCTGTACGAGTCCTTTCTGTATAAACACTACCAGAGTTTGTACGATATGACGGGCGACACAGACTATGAGCAGCAAGCATTGCAATCTGCTGAAAAAGCTCTGAAGTTCGCCAAGTGGTGGTTCCGTGGAATGGAGAATGAGATGCCCATGCCGCCGACATCGCCTCAACCACCATGCCTTGCTTTCGTCTATGGATTTGGTGAACCCTGCCAGTTTGTTTGGTGGGGATACCACTGGTTGGATGGGGCTCCGCAACAGGCAGAAGTTGGCGCTCAACTCCGAGGAATCAGCGAGTTACTTCTTTCTCCTTATGAGCCCTATAATGAACGTGGAGCCAACAACCGAACGTTCTATCCGGCAGTCTGGTATGAGATCGCTTTGAGCCTGGGAGCTTGGAGCCAAGATTCGGAACATGCACAGGCTTTTCGGAACTACGCTGATGATGTTTGGAACGACTGGTTTCCATTCCGCGAACATGAGGAGGATGACGCCCATTACGGTATGGCTGACCTGACGTCGTTGTACACCTGGCTGGCTGTGCGAGGAATAGATGTCGCATCGGACTCCGGCTTGACAAGCTTTTGGAGCCAAAACGCCGAACAGATTATGAATGATGGCATGTGGCCAGTATATGGCAGCGGTCCAATTGCGCCAGTAGATGGTTTGGTACGGGCAATCTTTCTTGCTGAAGTTACTGCCCACGCCACCCAAAACGGCAAATACAAAACGCTCGCCCACCGCTCATTCTGGCTTTTTCAGAACAGGCTTTCGGAGCTCAGCGGGTGGAGTAATTTGGGGTACGAGGAACTCTTTTTAATGTTTGCTTATCTCGCGTCAGATGATCACGTAGGAGAGTCTGCACTAGCGGCGGGAGTTACGGTGACACAGCGCCGCAAGATACGTCGTGCGGATACTTGGTCTAGTGAGACAGTTAGATTCTTTTACTTTGAGGAGCCCATGATTGACAGTAAAGTCATCATACGCAGTGGTCCTAACACCGATGCGCTTTGTCTCTTTATTCAAGCGCGTGATCAAGGAGGACATGGAAGGCCGGATATACCTTCTATCCTTTTCATGGAGCAGGGCCATAGCTATCTCCTTTACAATGGTGTGGCACGACTTGACTCGGGTTTGCGATTTCATAATATATTAAATATCCAAGATCCAGAGTACCCAGAGCTAGATAATACGTGGGCACGGGCCAGTTACGCGCGCTCACAGGTACCTGGGAGCGCGCAGACGTCGCAGATTGCTTATACGCGTATTGAGGTTATGGAAGCCGAAGGGTATCCGGCGACGATTGAACGGTGGAACAATATTAGAACTGGTAATGTCCCGCCTTACGGTTATCCCAAGGCAATTGGTTACGACAATTATCCTGCTCGTGAAGAGCGTTCTGTGCTGGTCGTACATAACCGTTTCGTGTTCGTAAAGGACACGGTTCGGTTTACACTTGATGGGCTAACCTTTTGTGTAGGTCCTAATTGGGTTACTCAACAAATTGATCCGCCGATGGGAAACAACTGGGTCAATACCAGGATCGCTGCCCTACACTGTGATCATGACAGTGAGGGGATATTGCAGACACCGATGTGCAATGCGCCGCGCGATTTACTTATCTGGTTTCCTCCGCATAATGATGCAGTACTTTTCCTGCAAGATCTTAATGCGAATAGGCTTGGTTCCAAAGACCCGTATAAGGTTCAAATCGATACGGGCCAGCGAATCTGGTATTATCGGAGAGGACGATGGAATCAAGATGATCCCCAAGCTTTTGTTAGCCTTTTATAGCCTCATGATCCGAATATGGATACAAGTCAGATGGTTGGATCGATTCAGGTACAAGAGGATACCCCGCTCTTCTCAGTTATCCGCATCGCAGGTATTGATGAGAGCGAAGAGTTTGTGTGGATCAACAGAAGTGGACAAGTCAGAACGATTGCTAACGTTGAGACCGACGCAGAATCAGGTTATTTATCCCGGCAGGCAGGGCGTCTCTTTCACGTATCGTGCATAAAAGCCACAATTGCACGTCTAGATGGACATCCCATCGTAGTGGATCCAGAAAGTGGAACCTTTGAATTCCCATCACCATCCGTGCGGTATCCGAATTACCTCCCTCTGGTCATTCGGTAGGTCAACGTATAAGCCTTGCGCCGCATGTGAAAGATGCAGCGATTTGGACAGAAGCTCCGCACACTGCATATGGAGCCAGGCGACAGTGCGCGATTTGGAACAGGCGCTCGGATATACGGCGCATAGTCACACTGGTGAAGTGAAGAGGTGCCATCAACAGCCATCCATCGATTTTGTACTGAAGGTGTTGTGGTTATTCAATGTGATGATGGATCAGTTGGCAAAGGACGAGCTATAGCTAGATGAGGAAAGCGCACACGCGCCATAAGAATAAACATCGGCGCATAAGGAACGATTACATATGGAAGTCTTAAATTGTCTGTTTCTTACATATAGTTGCAGCTGATGATCATTTTAGGTGCAAGATCGGATAGATTGTGCTTGTAAAATCTTCTGCCAATCTAAAACTCAGTTTCGTTGACGAGGGCCGCAAGGTGGCAACTGGACCTTAACCGTTGCGCAGCATCCACGCGATTCGCATGTGTCCAGCACGCCGGCGATAACAGCACTCATCTGGAATCCAAATCACGCGCGGATGTCTACCACTTCATCCTGTACAATGATCGCACTGATCCTCACTGCGGCACACGCGCATGCCAGCAGCGCCCACACACCTGTGCCCGCGCTGAGATGTGCATGCGGCACCCTGGACAGACCGTCACGCCGTCGAGTACCACGCTCAGGAATAGCCAGACTGGCCCGAGCGCCAGCAGCACCGGAATGGCGAACCATCCTACCGCAAGGAATACCAGGCAGCCAATGTCGGCGACGATTAGTCCCGCATAGCCCTTCACGACCAGCAGCAGCATGCCTACGAGTCCGCTTCCCAGCCACAGCACGGCAATCAGCGCTAGCGTCTCTGGCGTTAATGATCGCATCAGTGTGAGCATGTGCCGTACCTCCTCGTGCGGTGCGAACAGATGTGCGAAGTATACACCTGTACAGGCAAACTGACAACCGTTTGGTCCACTCCTCCACTATGACGGACGCGCGCCATCCGCTGATCGGCGATACTGCATGCAGGTACTTTCGCGTGTGGAAGGAGATTCGCTATGGTGCGCTGGAATCTGTCCGACACAAGTCTTCCGCCTGACATACCGCTGCCACAGGGTAGCGACGCCACTGATCCTGTCGTGCCGCCTGCCGCCGCGCCGTCACTCGCGCCGCCCGAACGTGCATCGCAGGTGCAACTCATCCTTGACCGCGCGCTGCGAGGCGATGGTGCGTCCCTCGATAATCTGTGCGTCGTGGTCGGCACCATCCGCGCGACCGAGCGCCGCCGCTTCATGACTTATGCCATTGCCGTCCAGGAAGCGTTGGCCGGATCGGATGCCGTGCGTGCTGACGAATTCCACAAACCACTCACCATGTCGTCGTCGCTGGTCGCCCGCTACGCCGATCTGCTGCAAGACGGTCAGCGTGTCATGATCACCGGATTGCTGCGGAACGATGGCACCTATGATTCGCGCTTTGCCACCGACTCAACAGATGCCGGGCGGCGCGTCTGGGACATGCGGCTCGATGTGGTGGCAATCGCTCCAGCGTTGCCCAGCGATCCCGACTATGCCCTGGTGCAGGTCGCGGGTATGGTCGAGCAGGTGACGTTCCGCGTAAACCCGATTGGTCGCAATGCCATCGCGCACTACGCTGAGGTGCTGCTGCGGAACACGATTTTTGTGCAGAGCGCCGCCCCTGGGGCGCGCGGGCGCTACCGCAGCACGACGCTGCTGCCGCTTCAGCTCTCGCTTGAAGGGGACATCGCCGGTGCCGACGGACTGCTGCGCGTCGGGAACACCGTACAGATCGAGGGTCGGCTCAAGCTCTACCGCGTGCGGCGCAATCCGAGCCGTGATGTCGGCTTGCAGCAGGCGCTGGAACGCTTCAGTGACAACCCGCGCCAGCAACGTCGGCTGCTGGAACCGCAGTTCTGGGCCATTGATGTGGGTGCAGTCACGCTGGAGCAAGGCACGCCGCTGCGTACCGACGAGCGCGCGGCGCAGATGGCGGCCCAGGCGCAACGTCGCCGCCACACCCCACCAGACGCGCCGTCGCCCGATGCGGTAACGGCTGCGCTCAGTGCTGCCACGGAATCGGCCCTCGACCGCATCGGTGCTGCGCCAGAAGTGGATCACGCACCACCTGTGGAATCGGTACGACCACGCCGTCGCCGTGCCGCGCTGGCTGATGCGCCGACGGACGACCACGACGGCGTTGATCGCGCGGATGCACCAGACGGCGACTGATCAATGCTGCTGAGTGAGGCTGCGGTGCAACTGGTGGGGCGCATAAGTACCTGGCAACGGCGTTTTTTGGCCGACGCGCACGGCGCGTGCTGGGTGGCGTGGCTCACCCATCCGACCTGTGGCACGATTGGCGTCTACCTGCCTGCCGATCAGGAACCACCGGATCGCGGGCGACAGCATCGCCTGGT
>JBBSPQ010000109.1:0-6762 GCA_038258585.1 Pseudomonadales bacterium | reverse complement strand
GGAGGAACATAGCCAGTTCATTCAGAGCTGCATCGATAGTGTGAGTTAGTCCGCACTCTGGGGGGGCATGATGTCAGTGATTGTTTTGATGGCGTTCTTCCGCAACTGGTCCATCACCATGATCATTTCCGTGGCAATTCCCATCGCCATCATTTCCACTTTTGCGCTGCTTTACTTCGGTGGACTGACACTGAACCAGATGACGTTTGGTGGTCTCGCGCTGGGTGTCGGGATGATTGTGGACAATGCCATTGTCGTGATTGAGAACATTGTGCGATTGCGGCAAGGCGGAGCCTCAAGAATGCATGCAGCGCTGGCTGGCACCCGCGAGGTAACCGGTGCGGTGATCGCCTCCACGCTGACGACCCTGGTGATTTTTTTGCCGGTGATGTTCATGCAGACCACCACAGGGGCCATGTATAAAGAGTTAGCTTTGGTCGTCGCGTTCTCATTAATCTGTTCGCTGTTTGTGGCGCTGACTTTAGTCCCTATGCTGGCAAGCCGATTCCTAACGGTGGTACCAAATACCGAGCTTCAAGGCGAGCCAGGATTGAATGAGCGCTTGTTGGTGGCGTTGGAAATGAAATATGAAAACGGGCTGAGGTGGGCGCTCCATCATAAGACTATTGTGGTGGTTGGAACTTTGATGTTGATGGCGACAGCACTTTTCAGCACCCGTTTTCTGTCTTACGAACTTGCCCCTCAGGCTGAGGCCGACAGTATTCAAATTCGTATGTTCATGGACGAAGGAACCAACATTGCCATTCTGCATTCCTATCTTATGGAGATGGACAACGTGGTTCAGGCCATTCTGCCACAGCAGGATGTGTTGAATTACATGCGTGACGTCTCCAACGGAAACGCAGAAATTCAAATCATGTTGGTGGACCAATCGCAGCGCTCGATGAATGCGGATGTACTGGCAGATTTTCTGCGGGACCGAGTGCAGGCCGCAATTCCTGGCATGCGGGTACAGGTACGCGCACGTTCTGGCATGGGATTCATGAACCGCTTGATGGGTCCGGGTGGTGATGATGCGGTCCAGATCGAGCTGCGTGGTTTCGATCTGGATCAGGCGGTGTTGGTGGCGCAATCGGTACAACAGCGAGTGGAACTTGTCCCTGGCGTTTCGGATGTGAACCTGAGCCGTCTGGAAGGGCGGCCGGAGCAGAATATAAGTTTTGACCGCGAACGCATGGCGAGCCTGGGTATCAGTGTCGCGGATGTGAGCAGAGCGGTGCAATCCAGTATTGGTGGATCACGTGCTGGTGTGTTCCGCGATCGGGGCGAAGAGATTGATATTGTGGTGCGTCTGCGTCAGGAAGATCGATTGAATGTGCAGGACATCGACAACATTTCTGTGCGTGCGGCAAACGGTGAAGTCGTGCCCTTGTCGTCGCTGATTACCAGCGACTACGATCGTGGTCCGACAGACATTCGTCGCATTGATGGGCAACGTGTCACCTATATCAACGCCAATCTTGAAGCCGGGGTAGCACTTGGCGACGCGGTGGAGCGCATTCGCGCCGACCTGGCACTAATGCCATTGCCCGATGGATTTTCGAGTGTCTCTGGGGGGCAGTACGAAGAACAGCAGCGTGCGCAGCGCGATTTCGTCATGGCAATTGTGATGGCACTGGTTTTGATTTACATGGTGATGGCGGCGCAGTTTGAGCGCTTTCTGGATCCATTGATTGTGATGCTGTCTGTGCCTCTGGCGATTGTGGGTGTGGTGCCAATGCTGCTGGCAACTGGTACCACACTGAATATGCAGAGTTTTATGGGACTGATCATGCTAATCGGTATTGTGGTCAACAATGCTATTTTGTTGGTGGATTACATCAATATGATGCGGCGCGAAGAAGGCATGGAGTTGGTTGCTGCAGTAGTGCGCGCCGGCCATTTGCGCATGCGTCCGATTTTGATGACGACGCTGACCACTGTGCTTGGGCTGATGCCGATGGCGTTAGGCATTGGTGCGGGGGCTGAGCTGCAGGCGTCGCTGGGGCGTGTTGTTATCGGTGGGCTGACGGCGTCTACACTGATTACGCTGGTGTTTATTCCTGTGGCTTATGTCGGGGCTTATCGGGTGCGGGGATGGGTTGTTGAGAGATTTTTCGGTGGGCGTGGCGGTGAAGCGGCGTCATCAGAATCGGCAAGAAGCAAGACTGTCTCGCAGAACTGATTTTGGTTCTGGTTCTGCGGGCCCGGTCTTGAGGGATATTCATGACTTCATTCCGCACTATCAGCTCGCTGCTCATTCTCGTGGTGTTGCAGCCCTTCCTTTGTTCCTCACACGTGATCGCTGCTGAACAGGCTTCAATCGATTTCAGTACAGGCGTGGAGGTTCATCAGCCTGAGCCTCAGACATTCCCCGGTGTCCCCGACAATTTCCCCGAGTTCGAAATTCCGCAAGCCTTCACCGTCATGGGTGGTACTGCGTTGTACGGTACACGGCGACTGATGTTGGAGACTCGGTTGACTCCAGCAGAGGCTGTCTCAGCGCTATCAAGCGCCATTCTGAGCGCTGGTTTTAGTGACTTCCGCAGCCTGGCGGGGCGAGCGTTGAATGAGTTTATCGTGTCCGAGAAGACGAGATATCAGCGCCGTTTTTGCCGTGATGATGTTGCTTATCTGACGCTGGAGATTACCCCTAGCAGAAACATGAGCGAAGTGACGTTGTCGAGTATTGGAGGGGAATCAATGTCACACTTCGTTTCTTACCTCGACGAGGCGGAACGAGCGCGTGCACCAGGGTTCAGTATAGATCGGGGTGAGCGCAGGGCAATGATGCAACTGGCACCTGTGCTTGATATTCCGGCGAATGCCACAGTAACCCGCCCTCCGGTCGTGGGCAACCCCTCAACTTCAATTTACACTTATGTCACTGACGCCGACTTTACGAGTGAGATGAATATCGACCAACTTTTCCAACTGTTCAATGATCAGATCAAGGATCAATCATGGGCTCTGGATAGTCAGTCTATCGGCAGTTTTGGTGGTAGCAGCAGTTGGCTCAGTTATCCACTAGACGGTTATCCCGTGTATGTCGACTTCAATATCGTCCAACTCTCTGAGTCTGAGTATTCGCTTCGGATGCGGGTGACGAGATTGGGTGGTGGGCTTTAGATGAGGTCAGCGAAAGAGTTGAGAATTGATGCGGGTTGAGTTGCTGGTGTCATCTCTATGTTTTGTGAATACTATTTTTCTTCAACTCTTGCGATCAAATCTGTGATTGCATTTATCACAATATCTGGCTGCTCCAACTGCACGTAGTGAGAACTTTCAGAGGCCAGAATTTGTTTACGGTTAGTGGATAGTAAAAGCAGATCTTTCTGCATCTTAATGCGCTGCCTGGTCAACTCGCTTTCCGATGAATTCGCTGTTCGCGTAAAAGCGTTGGCAGAAATAACGATCAGCGGAATGTCCCCGAAGGAGCTCACATCCTTGGCGTCTTCTGAGAGCTCGGTGAGAGCGGCTGCCTCTTCGAAGGTGGCGCCTATGCCTTTATGAATCAGAGAAGCACCTACTAGATTGATTCGATCTCCAGGTTCCGTATTGGGCATCTGTCGGGATGATGTAAGTCGAATTACACCAAAGGAACTCATCAGGTTCATCATTAGACGTGGAGGTACTTTTGGAGGGTATAAGGTCGCTTGGTCGGGATGGGATGCGTCGACGAGTACTATGCCGCTAATATCGCTTTTATGAGTCTCAATAAATTTCCTTATAGTAATTCCAGCCATTGAGTGCCCGACCAAGATATAGGGTTTAGGGTAGCCTCCATTAGCTAGCAGATTTGTCAGGTCGTTAGTGATGGATTCGCTGGATTTAGGGTGATCACCTCGTTCACTCCAGAGTATTCCCGCTCGATCATAAGAAATTGTTGTGGCGATACGAGATAATTCTTCTTGAACTTTATACCAGGACAAGTGCCCTGAGGGGTCCATGCCGGATTCAAAAATAATGGTTGGAGCGCCATTTCCTTGTTCGACTACATGCAGTTTGTGCCCACCGACATCGATAAATCTCCCTTCTGGTCGATAGGTTCGTTCTGCAACAACTCTGGAGATATGTTCATAAGTAAATGCTCCACTCATCGTAAGTAAAATAATTCCCAGGAAAGAAAGTGCTATAACTCTGAGTATTCTGCGAATCTTCATTCTAGTGTCTCAACGCTTGCAATGGATAGACCGAGAAAAATGTCGCTTCAAAACCCAGCCTGATTGAGCCGGATTGTAAATTCCGACTCTAAACCACGCGTAGGTTTTGGAACTCCGCGAACAATGCGAGGTTGATATTTGAACTTTTTCAATGCCTCGATAGCTGGGGGAGCCAGTGCATCCGGATCAGTTGAAGAAATAATACGGATGCTTTGCGCTTCGACATTTCCATATTCATCAATATTAAACCGAAGTCGAGTGCGCCCCTGACTTCTGTGCATAAGGGGTGGGGAGCGATACAGGACTCGCTCGGAATGCACAAGGACAGGATCCAGATAGTAACCTTCACTTTCCACCGAAAGCACTCGTATCGAAGCGAGGCTCATCAGAGTTAGAAGAAGTAATGTGAGCAAAAAATTAACAGCCTTGGACGAGCTCAAACGATCATCTTCCAGAATCGCATCAACACGATCAGTCAATTCACTTACTGAAATCATATGGTTGGCTAACGGAATCGAGGACTTGAATCCTTTTCTGTTTCTGGCGAATTGAAGTAGTTGATCAGCATAGTCTACCTTTTCAATCCCTGTGCGCACGACCATCGCATCGCATGCATTCTCGGCGCAGCGATTGATTTGGGTTCTGGAGTACCAGATAACAGGATTGAACCAATTCAGGGAGGTAACAAACATCGCCAAGATATGCGTCAACCAATCTATTCGTTTGATATGCGTAAGCTCATGAAGAAGCACACATAATTTGGTCGTGTCACTCCATTCGTACCAGGACTCTGGCACAAGGACAACGGGTCCTAGCCAGCCAAACGATACGGGTGATTTCGTGTGTGTCGTAATTCCCAGAGAGGGGGATGCCTTTAAGTCATACTGCTCCCGTATTCCTTGCAGAAGTCGTTGATCTGATGCGTGAGACGGGTAAACAGCAGAGTGTCTGATCTGCGCAAGTTTTATAAATGAGAATAATAACCGAGTAAGAAAAATTGCCACTCCCATCACGTAGAAAGATATTAGCACTGCGCTAACCGATGTCATGCTTGTGGCAGCAGCAGCGTCAGTAATCTCGTCGTACGACAACAGAAAAGTAATAGCTGAGAAACGCCAATCAAGCTCGGTGAATGATTGGACCAATAATGGCAGGACGGGAAGAAGTCCTATTATTATCAGAAAACCAACCCACGCCATGTGTAGCGAAGCATGCGAGAGTTTCTTTCCCACTCTGCGGATGATGTCTTTGAAAATCAACAGAAAGAGAAGTGACTTCGCAAGAATATCCAGTACGAAGACTATCAGTCCTATATCGTCGTTAGTCAGGTAAGAGATTGAGCTAATCATTTGAGCTTACCGTTTTATGGTTTGTTATTTTTCTTTCATGTTCCTGCGTTTGTTTGCCAACAGCCTTTCTAATTGCTCTATCTCTTCCTCTGAATAGTCTTCATTTTCCATCTCAAGAAGAAAATTAGCCGCTTTCAACGAGGAGTTGTTGAAGAAGGTACTAAGCACTTCTTTCAGTGCGTTTTTGGATGCCGCTTTAGCCGCCACGGTGGGAAAGTAGTGATATTTAAGATCTCTTTCTTCCCGGCTCAACTGGCCTTTTTCGACCAAATTCCCCAGCAGTGTGCGGATGGTGGAGTAGCTGGAGCCATCGTTGATGTCTAGCATCACATCCTTCGCAGTAGCCTTCTTTAGCTTGTATACGCAATTCAATAATTCCTGTTCTCTGCGGGAAATAGGCGTCATTTGTCAGTGTTCCGAACTTTGGTTGACATCATTCTATTGATGTTATATTTATAACATAGTGTTACGAATATAACACCAATATTATCTTATGCCTACCCCAAGGAGCTCGTGATGTGCAGATATCTATTTGTAATGATTTTATTCAGTTTGTCCGCTGTGGAGGCACAGGCTCAGGGTGATGATCTTTCCGTCATACAGAGTGAAAAGAAGCTAATAGAGTCGGAGGTTCTCGACGAATCAGTGGAACTTTGGATATCCAAACCTCAGGATTATGGAACCTCGACAGAAAGCTATCCGGTACTTTATCTCCTGGATGGAGACACGCATTTCTTTCACGCGACTTCATCCATTCGCACACTTGCGGGCAGCGGATTGATACCGAATCTGATTGTGGTTGCGATACTGAACAGAGACAGGGGAAGGGATTTCACCCCGAATTCACAAGGCAACGAAAGCAATATGGAAATTGCGAACGAGGGGGGTGCGGATACGTTTTTGCGGTTTCTAACAGAGGAACTTGTTCCAGAGATCGACAACAACTACAGAACCAATTCATACAAATTATTGGCGGGACACTCACTGGGGGGACTCTTTACCTTATATACACTGATGTCCGCACCCGACGCTTTCAATGCCTACCTCGCAATCAGCCCAAGTTTGCAGTGGTCAGATCAGTTACTGGTAGATCAGGCGAGCGACTTCTTCCATTCCGTCTCCGAACTCGAAAACGATCTGTATCTTGCAGTCGCTAACGAGGGCGGTGACATGCTTAGTGGCGCCATGAAAATTTCCGGCATTCTAAGGGAAAAAACGCCCGAAAAATTGCGTTGGAAATTCGATCATTT
>JBBSPQ010000108.1:0-6780 GCA_038258585.1 Pseudomonadales bacterium | reverse complement strand
GATGTTGTCTTCGAGCAATGTCAGACCGGCCTCTTCCGCTAAACGATTCACAGTTTCAAAATCCCTGATGCCGCTACGCGCGTTATTGTCTTTCAGCCACAGATCAAACTGGGCGCTGGCAGGCATGATATGAAGACTATTGGCACTAAACACATAATCGACGTTGGTCACAGGCCAATCGTTTTGAGTGACATCGAGCGGGACAGCCTGGGGTAAATTCGGAAGAGGGGCATCAAGCAGACGGAGATTCAGGGTGTCGACGTTGGCAGGAACATCGCTGCTCTGCCATCGAAGCCAAGGCATCTCGCTGGCGAAGTGCGCCGCGTGCTGGCCAGTGCCGCCCGCAATCTCAAGCACAGTGCCGGGCTCGATGAAGTGCTTCTGTAATATCGGCAGGATATACGCTTTGTTGTTTTCACAGGCCTGACTGAATGGCAGCGCCACGGTTCAGTTACCCTGATCGACGAGCATGAGGAATTGACTGAGTAGGTCCTTGGTATTGGCGTCGCTAGTATTAAATCGAATCACAATACTCAGGAACTCTGCGTCATATTTTTTTTCTACCGCCGCGAGGCTGTGAATGTATCCTGACAAACCCGCCAGTATTGTTCCTGCCTCGTTATTGGGCGAGATATCCAGCTGTACAGGATCAAGCACGCCGGGGTTCGTAGCGGAGCGTCGGGCGATAATCGACATTTCTTCGCCATTAACAGTTTTGATCATGCACTTGAGCTGGTGGTCGGAGAATCGAACGACCCCTGTACCTTTCATCCTGGAAGTTTCTTTTGGCGGTTTCTGCTCAGGTTGATAGGCGCCTGTCAGAGCGTCTGCTGAACCACTCACCGATGGCTCGCCGCGGGATCTGAAGATTTAAAGTGAGCTGAACGCCCCGCCGCCGTGTAAAGGCGCTGCCACCACAGGTTTCAGTTTGCCGGATTTTAACAATGCCTTCTGCACCTTCTGCATCAGCTCTTCACTGGAAAAAGGTTTGCCGAGATAGTCACTGACCCCGGACTCCACTGCGCGCATAATGTGAGCCTTTTCCCCCAGACTGGAAATCATGATGAAGGGGGTAGCGGCGATTTTTTCCTGCGAGCGCACCCAGATCAGAAGTTCTTCACCACTCATGCCGGGCATTTCCCAGTCACTAAGAATCAGATCCACTGGGTGTTTGTTTAGTATGGACTGAGCGCGCTTCCCATCTTGCGCTTCCATTACTTCGCTATTGGGCAGGAATTTGCGCAATGTGCGCTTGATCAGATCGCGGATAAACGCGGCGTCGTCGATGAGCAGTATGCGAAGTTTCATAAGTCGAATTTCATAAGAACAGTTTCATAAGAACAGTTTCATAAGACGAGTTTATACAAGAGCTTCATAAGTCTGGTTCATGCGTTCGTTCACAACTCGCGATTGGAGTACGTTGTGTTCATTGCGGCCCTGCTACTGTTTGCGTAGAAATACGGGCATATCTTCCGTCGAGTCCTTTGGACTGTACTTATAGCCTTCCACATCGAATGACAGTAAGTCAGCGGGTTTGCGCAAACGATTCCGAATGATATAGGCGCTCATCATGCCACGGGCCTTCTTGGCAAAGAAGCTGATGATCTTGTACTGCCCTGACTTGTAATCCTTGAATACAGGATTAATGACATCGGCTGAAAGCTGCTTTTCCTTAACGGATCTGAAGTATTCGTGGGACGCCAAGTTTATCAACACCGGCTTTTTCTGTCTCTCAAATTCGCGATTCAGCGCCTCAGTGATGCGATTGCCCCAGAATTCATACAAGGAGTTGCTGCTCTGTGTCTTCAGGCTTGACCCCATCTCAAGACGGTAGGGTTGTATCAGATCGAGAGGGCGCAGCAGGCCATAGAGCCCGGATAATATTCGCAGATGATTTTGTGCAAAGCTGATGTCGGTGCTGCTCAACGAGTAAGCATCGAGCCCGATGTAGACGTCGCCCTTGAATGCAAACAACGCCTGACGGGCATTTGTGTTGTCAAATGGCAATGCCCAGCTGTTGAAGCGGTCGTGATTGAGTTGACCCAGCGCAGAGCTGATGGACATGAGCCCTGAGATATCGGCAGGCGAGTAATGGCGAAGTGTGGCTATCAGCTTTTGGGAATCATCCAGAAAAGCTGCCTGGGTGAACTTCCGGGTCTTGACCGGCGTCTCATAGTCCAAAGACTTGGCCGGGGAAATAACTACTAACATGACACTGCCTCTTACGTTCAATCGTATTGCTGCTGGCGATCCGGGTGCAGAGCTGAAATTACAAAAATGGCGGCGGTTGCTCGACAAAGATCAGACGGGTGCCAGAAACTCCTGCCACCAGTTCAGGGGCGTCACACCATCTGCGGGGTCATACACATTGCCATAGTACCAGACGACTCCGGGGAATTGTCCGGTCGCACGGTCCAGCAGCACTTCGATCTCCTGAAAGCCGATTGAGACGTGAATGCTATAGACCAGCAGTCGCTGAGATTGCAGATCAAGTGTGCCATCCAGAAGCTCAAGTTCGGGTGTCAGAAACAAGGCCACTTCCTCGATCGCCTCTTTCCGCAACACTCGAATGCTGAGATTACCGCTGCGCTTCACAAGGGCATAACCACTGGGGTTATTCACCGGATAGCGAATCCTGTCGCCCGCTGCCAAACCGCGCACGAAGGCGGGAGACTTCAACAGGCGAAACTCCTCACCGATGTCCGGTTTTGGTGCAACGTCTGCCTGAACGGGAGCCGTGAAAATGTTTTCCATCACCGGCTCGCCATCGGGACCAAGACCAGCAATCAAGGAGATCGTCTGCGGGTATGTGTGATCTGACCCTGTCGCTTGAGAGTCTTCATTACTCATGGGATATCCATCGAAATCAATAGAGGCTGTGTTTCTAAAGGAAGAGCGGCGCATTTTAACCTGCTTTTAGCGGCGATGGCCAAACCGCAACTTAACACTCTGTGTGCCGCCGCGATGGTTTGAGAATTGACAAGTGTGCTAACCTGCTACGCATCTGCCGGGACCACGGCGCAGACATTGCATTACCATTCACAGGTGGTGAATTTAACTGGCATTTTAGGGAGGCCATTCATGGCTTTGAGACAAGACGACTTAGACCTTGACCCGAAACCTGTTGGCGAGTTGGCATTGCAGACTCTTGCCATGCCTAGGGATACAAATGCGAATGGCGACATTTTTGGAGGCTGGCTGGTTTCACAAATGGACTTGGCCGCAGGCATAGCAACCAAGCAGGTGACACGTGGCAGAAGCGCCACCGTGGCAATCAAGAACGTCACGTTTCTTTATCCCGTCAGTGTAGGTTCCATCGTGAGTTGTTATGCCGAGATCATAGAGATTGGCCGCAGCTCCATGCACATCAACATAGAAGTGTGGATTGCCAACTCCATTACCCAGCAGGGGCAGCGCAAAGTGGCAGAGGGATTGTTTGTGTTTGTTGCGATCGATGACAACGGTCGTACGCGGCGGATTGATATTGCCGGTAGGGCGACGCCAGAATAAAAACTTCTGCTAATCGTCCACTGAGTTCCTCAACTTTTTCACTCTGCTACGCTGAGTCTTGTTTTCCAGACGTTTCTTTTTTGAGGATAACGTAGGCCGGGTTGGTCGTCGTGTCTTCTTCACCACCGCTGCAGAGCGAATCATTTCCTGCAAGCGTTGCAACGCAGCTTCGCGGTTCGATTCCTGAGTACGAAACTGCTGCGCCTTGATCACGATGACACCGTCTTTGGTTATTCGACTGTCTCGCAGATTCAACAAACTGTGTTTGTAAAAGTAGGGCAGGGATGAGGCATTGATGTCGAAGCGCAAATGAATCGCCGACGACACCTTGTTAACGTTTTGGCCGCCGGCACCTTGGGCGCGAATGGCGGTCAGATCGATTTCGTCGTCAGGGATGGAAACGTTGAGTGATATTTCCAGCAAGATTCAGATTCCCTCTAAAAAGTGAGCAGACGAATACTGAGTTACATGCGGTGCTACTATTTTTAATTATAAGTTTAGCATCAGTTTTCGCTACAACACTTCCAACTTGGCATAAGACAACACCAGCCACTTGCTACCACAATCGTGAAAGTTTACTTGCACCCGTGCATTTGCGCCATGGCCTTCGCAGTTGAGCACTACCCCTTCCCCGAATTTTCCGTGTCTGACACGGCTGCCGAGAGAGATGCCTGTATCGGGAACATCCTGTTGCATCAGGCTCGGCGATGGTCGTCCATAAAAAGCGGAAGGTCGGGTAATGGTCGATTTGATTCGGACGTGTTCGATTAATTCTGCCGGGATTTCACGGATAAAACGTGAAGGACGGGTGATATTTACCTCCCCATGCAGACGTCGCGACTCGGCATGAGTCAGATACAGTTTCGCCATTGCGCGAGTGATGCCGACGTAACAGAGGCGGCGCTCCTCTTCCAATCCCGCGATTCCGTCCATCGACATTTTGTGAGGAAATAATCCTTCTTCCATGCCGGCGAGAAATACCAATTTGAATTCCAGACCTTTGGCAGAGTGCAGAGTCATGAGCTGAACCGCATCATCCGATTCGCTGGCCTGGCCTTCACCAGCGTCCAGCGAGGCCTGATCCAAAAATGCAGCCAGAAATTCCCGCGACTCGACGGCCATCGCTTGCGCGTCGGGATCGAGTTCATCGAAACTGCCGGCAGCATTCACCAGCTCTTCTAGGTTCTCGATTCTAGCGCTGGCTTTCTCGCCACCTTCTTTTTCGTGATGTGGAATCAAACCGCTATTGGTGATGATATATTCCACTTTCTTTGCGAGTGCGAGCGAATCGCATTCGTTGTCCATGTCGTCAATAAGATCGATGAAGCGTTGAACTGCCGTTGCCGCTCGTGAAGACAACAACCCATGATCTATACATTTTCTGGCGGACGCCCATAACGATAATTCTTCGTTCCTTGCGACACCGCGCAGAATTTCCAGTGTCTGATCGCCTATCCCACGAGTAGGCACATTGATGATGCGTTCGACTGCGGTATCGTCATTGCGATTCACAAGAAGGCGCAGATAGGAAAGCGCATTCTTGATTTCAAGACGCTCATAAAAACGGTGACCGCCGTAGATGCGATACGGCATCGCCACGCGAAGTAGTGCATCTTCCATTTCCCGTGATTGTGCATTGGAACGATAAAGTATCGCTGCTTCGGAAAGACGGTTGCCGGTGTTGAGCCAAGTCTGCAGACGCTCGACAATGAAACGTGCTTCGTCCTGTTCGTTGAAGGCTTCGTAAAGAGAGATAGCTTCGCCTTCTGCGTCGTCAGTCCACAACTCTTTGCCGAGCCGACCCTGATTGTTGGAAATCAATTTGTTGGCGGCTTTGAGAATATTGGAAGTAGAGCGATAGTTCTGTTCCAAGCGCACCATGTCGGCGTCGGGAAAATCCTGATTGAAGCGCTGGATGTTTTCGATCTTGGCGCCGCGCCAGCCATAGATCGACTGATCGTCGTCGCCGACCACCATCAGATGATTATTCTTGCCGGCCAGCACTCGCAGCCAGGCATACTGAATGGTGTTGGTGTCTTGAAACTCGTCGACGAGAATGTGCTGAAAGCGGCGCTGGTAATGATCGAGGATCTGCGGATTGTTGAGCCACAATTCGTGAGCTCGGAGCAAAATTTCGCCAAAGTCGACCATGCCGCCGCGGTTACAGGCGTCCTCGTAAGCGGCATAGAGAGTGATCATGTTGCGCGTGTATTCATCGCCAAAATGCTCGATGTGTTGAGCGCGCAAGCCTTCGTCTTTCTGGGAATTGATAAACCACTGACATTGGCGTGGCGGCCAACGCTCCTCGTCCAGCCCCAGATTTTTGCACAGACGTTTGATCAGCCGCAGCTGGTCATCACTGTCTAGAATATGAAAATTTTCCGGCAGATTGGCTTCGCGCCAGTGGGTTCGTAACAGGCGATGAGAGAGTCCGTGAAAGGTGCCTACCCACATGCCGCCGAGACTTTGTCCCAGCAGGCTTTCGATGCGGTGCCGCATTTCCCGTGCTGCCTTGTTGGTGAAGGTCACAGAAAGAATGCTGAAAGGGGAGGCGCCCTCGATCTGCATCAGCCAAGCAATGCGGTGGACAAGCACGCGGGTCTTGCCACTGCCTGCGCCAGCCAGTACCAGAAGGTTGTTAGCCGGGGCAGCAACTGCCTGCCGTTGCGGGTCATTCAATGAGTCGAGAAGGTGAGATACGTCCATGGCGCAGCATTCTAACCTGAATAAATAACCAGTACATCCTTAAAAAAGAGTTCACTGGGTAACCTGTGGCAAGGGCGTTTCAACAAACGCCGCTTTTTAATGCAAACGCTTGTTGCTAAGATGCGAACATAAATTCTGAACGATCGCTCTATGAGTGATTCGATTCTGTTTATCTGGTTGCCCTAGAGGGTTCGCCAGATAAATCACCCAGACAAAACTCAAGGAGCCTCCTATGTCTGCCGCCTCAGACTCTGCCAAATTCGATTGGCAGGATCCATTTCTAATGAACGGTATGCTGACTGAAGACGAGCGTCTGGTCCGCGATACTGCCCATCAATATGCGCAGGAAAAGTTGCTGCCACGAGTGCGGGAAGCCTATCGCAAAGAATATACCGATCCGGCCATTTTCCGGGAGATGGGTGAGCTCGGTCTGCTGGGTGCGACTCTGGAAGGGTACGGTTGCGCAGGCGTCAATTACGTCTGTTACGGGCTGATGGCAAGAGAAGTCGAAGCGGTAGACTCCGGCTATCGTTCCATGATGAGCGTGCAATCCAGCCTGGTGAT
>JBBSPQ010000107.1:0-6827 GCA_038258585.1 Pseudomonadales bacterium | reverse complement strand
GTTTAAGCAAATCATCTGCTGCGTCTACCGCCCATTCCGGCTGGATTCTCGCAGCCATGGTCGCATACAGACGGCTGGTCTCGATGAGCTCCGCGGTCACAACCCATTTAGGCATCTTCCTGCTGAGAGTCGAGGTTGGAAACATCGCAAACTTTCGGTTTCTGCTGCCCAGATAAACTTTCTCATCTGTTTTGATTCCTAGTTGATTCAAAGAGCCACGAATGATTGCCCTGTGCACGGCCTCATAGTTGATATCTGCTATTTCCCGGGGTACGTCCGCACGGCTATTTTCGCGCAGGCCGAGTTGTTGGCAGGAAAGGTGAAGTTGCCTGTGCGTCTCACGCCATTCTCGCATTCGTGTAAAAGACAGGAAATTCTTTTTGCAATACTGCCGTAATGCACTTTGAGACAGCTCCTGCCGTTTCTTCTCAAATGCGGACCATAGAACCACCCAAGCAAGAAAGTCAGATTCTGGATGAGAGAATTGTGCATGCTTTTCCCGGGTGACCTGTTTCTTGTCAGGAGGAAATTCACGGGGATCTTGTACGCTCAGGGCGCTGACAATGATCAACAAGTCGACGAGGCAATTTTTGGCATCAGCTTCAATCAACATCCTTGCCAGACGGGGATCCGTGGGAATCGCGGCCATCTTGCGACCAATCTGGCTCAAGCGTCGCTCTCGATCGATCGCTCCGAGTTCCAGCAGCAGTTTGAAACCATCGTTGATCGCTTTTTGATCTGGTTTCTCTACAAACGGAAATGCTTCGATATTACCCAGTCCAAGCATGAGCATCTGGAGAATGACCGAGCTAAGATTGGTGCGTTGAATCTCAGGATCAGTAAACGAGGGCCTCCCCTTGTAATCCTCCTCGCCGTACAACCGAAAACAGGTGCCGTTGCTAACCCTGCCGCAGCGCCCTGCCCTCTGATTAGCGCTGGCCTGAGAAATGCGCTCTATCGGCAGTCGCTGCACTTTGCTTTGCAGGCTGTAGCGACTGATGCGTGCATAGCCGGTGTCAATCACATAGACAATGCCTGGCACTGTCAGCGATGTTTCAGCGACGTTAGTCGAGAGGATGACGCGGCGGCCGGCATGAGTAGAGAATATTTTGTTCTGTTCCGCCGGGGTCAAACGGGCATAGAGAGGTAATACCTCAGTGTTACGTAATGGATGTTTACGCAACTCCAGAGCGAGATCACGAATCTCACGCTCGCCACTCAGAAAAACCAGCACGTCTCCTGGCGATTTACTTTGCTTCCTTTCGGAGAGTTCCACTTCCTTTAGCGCGTTAAGAACAGAGGCCGTGAGTGAGTCATCAATCTTTTCTGCTGTCGAGTCGTAATCATTGTCCTCCTCCGTGATAGGGCGATAGACAATATCGACAGGAAATGTGCGACCGGCGACAGAGATAATGGGTGCGTTGTCAAAGTGTCTGGAAAATTTTTCAACATCGATGGTCGCTGATGTGATGATAAGTTTCAGATCAGGTCGCTTTGGCAGCAATTGTCGTAAATAGCCGAGAAGAAAATCAATGTTGAGGCTGCGCTCGTGCGCTTCATCTATGATGAGAACTTCATATTTGCTCAGGTAGCGATCGTGTTGAACCTCTGCGAGCAGAATGCCATCGGTCATCAGTTTGACTAACGTGCTTGCATCCGTATTGTCTGTGAAGCGAACCTGATAACCAACGGTCTTGCCCAGAGGAACATTCAATTCTTCTGCAATTCTGGTTGCGACAGAACGAGCAGCAAGACGTCGTGGCTGAGTATGGCCGATGAGACCCTTCGCTCCGAGACCAAGCTCAAGACATATCTTCGGTATCTGGGTTGTCTTTCCTGAGCCTGTTTCTCCAGCCAGGATGATGACCTGATGCGATTTCAGTGCTTCCGCTACTAACTCTCGTTTGTCACTTATGGGAAGTTGGGCTGGATACTCAATGACTGGGAAGCCAGCGCTTCGCTCGGCAACCTTTGCCTGTGACCGTTCAACATCCGTCAGTAATTTTTGCCGGGTGCCATTGAAGCGTGTATCGTTTGCTTTGAGTTTTCTCAACTGTGTCAGCTGTTTTCTTAATCTGAATTGGTCTGACAACATGCATTTGTCAATCTCGTTGGAGAAAATGTCCTGCACGAATAGGTTTGTCCTGTTTGAATGGTGTGGTAAAGGTTTCCATCATAAAGTCATGGTCAGGATGACTTTTGTTTCTTGATTTCCTGCTCGCGAAGTTCACGTCGCAATATTTTTCCAATATTGGATTTAGGCAGATCTTTCACAAATTCCACGACTTTTGGAACCTTGTAGGCGGTCAGATTCTCTTTGCAATAGGCGCGTATTTTCTCCTTAGTTAAGGTGTTATTGCGTGGCACTATGAAGAGTTTCACCAGCTCGCCGCTTTTCTCATCAGGGATGCCTATTACCGCACTTTCGAATACATCTGGATGAGAGTTTGCTACTTCCTCGACTTCGCTTGGAAACACGTTGAAACCGGACACGATGATCATATCCTTTTTGCGATCGACAATGCTCACGTAGCCATCGGTATCGATCTTGGCGTAGTCACCGGTCTTGAACCATCCGTCTGGTGTAATTGCTTCACGCGTCGCCTCTTCGTTGTGCCAGTAACCTTTCATCACTTGCGGGCCTTTCACCCAAAGCTCCCCTTTCTCTCCTTGGGCGAGGTCGTTGCCGTCGTCGTCGACTACTTTCAATTCAGTTTGCGGAACCGCAGGTCCCACGGTGCCCAGTTTAATGTGGCCAGGTGGATTAACCGTGACCACTGGAGAGCATTCGGTAAGCCCGTAACCTTCGAACACGTCACACCCGGTGATGCGTTTCCAGTCCTTAGCGACATTTACGGTTAACGCCATGCCGCCAGCACCGGAGAATCGCATGTCGCTGAAGTCCACCTTACTTATGTCCTTATGACGGCATAGAGCGAGATAGAGCGTGTTAATCCCTACAAAACCGTTGGCTTTGATATCACGCATCACTTTTACAAGGCCATCGAGGTCACGGGGGTTGGGAATCAAGACGTTGTGATTCCCTGCGTACATCATGGTCAAGCAATGAAACATGAAGGCATAAGTATGATAGAGCGGCAGTGGCGCAATGATAGTGTCGCCGCCGTCATTGATGACCGGTTTGCTGATTGCGCGCAACTGCATCATGTTTGATAGAAGATTGTTATGTGTGAGCATCGCGCCTTTGGCTAATCCAGTAGTGCCGCCCGTGTACAGAATAATCGCAGTATCGTGATCGTAGGTTTCCAGTGGTAAATCCGGGCTGCTGACGTTGTCCTTGAAAATGTCTATCCAACGTGACTCGGCAGGAAGGTTATAGGAGGGAACCATTCGCTTAATATAGCGTGCTCCCTTATTAACAAGGAAGCGCTTCAAAGGAGGTAGCATGTCCCCCACTTCCGTTGTAATCACTGTCTTGATGTCGGTATCGGCAAGTATGCTTTCAAGCTTGTCACAGAAGTTAGCTAGGATGACGATGGCTTTGGCACCAGAGTCAGTGAACTGATGTTTCATTTCTCGAGCGGTATAGAGAGGGTTGGTGTTAACGAGTATCAAGCCCGCTTTCAAGGCGCCAAGTGTGACCACTGGGAATTGCAGTACATTGGGCAATTGAATGGCAATTCTGTCGCCCGGTCGAAGTTCTTTTGTATTTTTCAAAAAAGTTGCAAAGACATTGCTGAACTTGTCCAGTTCTCCGTAAGTGATTGTTTTACCAAGAGCAGTGAACGCCGGTTTGTCTGAATACTGGTTTGTGACAAAGGCAAAAAATTCCTGTAGAGAAGAAAATCGATTGGGATCAAGGTCTCCACTTAGTTCAATGCTGGACACGGCGCTCATAAGATAACTCTCTTAGCTTTTTAATTTTTTAAATTCAATTCCACAGCGACATGCAGACCTTATGCAGGTTCAGTAGATTTACGCAGTTTACCAGTAAGGCTTCTCATCGCGTCTTCCAATCCGCTGACAGATAAGGGAAACATGCGATTATTCACGAGCTCTCGCGCCAATACAGTTGAATAGCTGTGTTCCCAATACTCTTTGCCAATGGGATTCAACCAGACAAGATGTTCGAAGGCGTCAGTCATACGCTCCATCCAGACGGCGCCCGCCTCTTCGTTATAGTGCTCGATACTACCACCGACATGGCTGATCTCGTAGGGAGCCATACTGGCATCACCGACGAAGATCACTTTATAGTCTTTGCCGTATTTTTGCACGATATCGAGTACCTGTGTAAGCTCAGAAACTCGCCGCTGACTCTTCTTCCAGACCGCTTCGTAAAGGAAGTTATGGAAGTAAAAATATTCAAGGTGTTTGAATTCTGTTCTCGCGGCGGAGAACAACTCCTCACAAAGTCGAATGTAAGGATCCATTGATCCGCCGACATCGAAGAACAAAAGCACTTTTACGGCGTTGTGTCGTTCTGGCACCATCTTGAGATCGAGAAAGCCAGCGTTTCGAGCTGTCGAAGAGATAGTATTGCCTATATCCAGTTCCTCGTTAGCTCCCGTTCGCGCGAATTTTCGCAACCGTCTTAGCGCCAATTTTAGGTTCCGAGTACCCAACTCTACTGAGTCATCGAGGTCTCGAAAAGTACGTTTGTCCCATACTTTGATGGCCTTTTGAGAGCTCGATTCGCCTTGCCCGATTCGGAGTCCCTCAGGGTTATATCCGAAGGCGCCGTAAGGGGATGTGCCACCTGTACCAATCCACTTGCTGCCACCTTGATGTCGTTCGTTTTGTTCTTGCAGGCGCTTTTCAAACTCTGCCAGAATCGCCTCCAATCCGCCGAGAGATTGAATGGCGGCCTTCTCCTCATCGCTCAGCATTGATTCTAGCTGTTTACGAAGCCATTCATCGGGAATGAGCTTTTGCAAGAGATCATCAAAGCTTTCAAGGTTGTTAAAATAGCGGGAAAATGCGCGGTCAAATTTGTCGAAGTGCTTTTCGTCTTTAACCATGCAAATGCGGGCCAGAGTATAGAACTGCTCCAGATCGGCGAACGCAAAGTTGTGTTGCAGGCAGCTGAGTAAGGTGAACAATTCAGCCGCAGTAACTGGAATTTTTTCGTCGCGAAGCGTGAAGAAGAATTGGATCAACATGATCAGACCTCATCTTTTGGCCCGATGCATGAAAGCCAGTTTCTCTAGTAGATGGACGTCCTGCTCATTTTTTAGCAGTGCGCCATACAATGGCGGAATAGCCTTGGTGTTGTCGTGATTTTTAAGGATATCCGCAGGAATTTCATCGGCCAACAGTAACTTTAGCCAGTCGATCAGTTCCGAGGTCGACGGTTTTTTTCGTAGCCCCGATATCTTGCGAATATTGAAAAATATTTCCATCGCTTGACGAATTAGATCCTGCTTGATGTTCGGGTAATGAACATTCACTATTTTTTCCATAGTGACTGGATCAGGGAAGCTGATGAAATGGAAAAAACAACGCCGCAGGAAAGCATCTGGCAGCTCTTTTTCGTTGTTGCTGGTGATGATGATAATCGGGCGATTGGTGGCTTTTATCAACTGTCTCGTTTCGTATACGTAAAACTCCATCTTGTCGAGTTCCAGCAGCAGGTCGTTGGGGAATTCAATGTCGGCCTTGTCTATCTCATCAATGAGAAGAACAACTTGCGATGTGGACTCGAATGCTTCCCAGACCTTGCCTTTCAGAATGTAGTTGCTGATGTTGTGCACACGTTCATCGCCTAGCTGGGAATCACGCAGCCGCGAAACCGCATCGTATTCATACAGTCCCTGTTGCGCCTTGGTCGTGGATTTTATATGCCATTGGATAAGCGGAAGTCCTAGCGAAGAGGCCACTTGCTCTGCAAGCATTGTCTTTCCTGTTCCCGGTTCTCCCTTTATTAGCAGAGGTCGTTGTAGTACCACAGCAGCGTTGACCGCCATTTGCAACTCTGGAGTAGCAATGTATTGCTCTGTGCCTATGAAACTTTTCATCATCTACCTGTGTGTTTTGCGACGAGATTTCAGTGCGGATGCGGCTGTTTCTTTTGGAAAGGTTTTTTAACGAATCTGAATGTCAATCCAATGAAAACAGCAGCAGTGATTGCCAGCGTCAGAGGAACCAGAGCCCGTACGAATGAAGTTCCTCCAACGATAACTATATCGAGCATAATCACCATCAGAGCCGGTGCCATAAGGTCAGCATCGGGACTGACATACCAAGGTGTAAACATAAGTGCCAGCAACGCGGCTCGCAGGCAGTTTGCCAGCGGTTTAAACTTGATAGCGCCGGTAAACCGATAAAAAATGACGTAACAGAGTGCTCCTGCAACGATATAAACAGCCCACCCTATAAGGTAATCCTGAAGATCTAACATGCTGCTTTCACCCAACGGATAATGTGTTCTTCAAGTCCATTTTCGTGTACGTATTCTTCTGAAATAACTTTCCCCGTCACACTGATTCCCTCCTCGTTCATCGCTTCTCGTGATCCTGTT
The DNA here is from genome assembly GCA_038258585.1 of Pseudomonadales bacterium. Lineage (GTDB taxonomy): Bacteria > Pseudomonadota > Gammaproteobacteria > Pseudomonadales > Pseudohongiellaceae > UBA5078. Next base: position 346 of record JBBSPQ010000107.1, on the reverse strand, counting down.
AACAGCGGATGCCAGGTTGGCAGTGGCTTGTCTTCCATTCGAAGTCTGTAAGCACAGGTATCGGGAATCCAGTGCAGATCGGCTAGCATTTCCGGGTTCAACACCAAGCAGTCCGGAACCAGTTTTGCCCGCCTGCCATAAGCGCTGCAGCCACAGGTGTCCTGTTTCAAATATCTACAGGCCACGCGTGTGTAGTGAGTAGTGTCATCGCCAATTTGCTGAAGTTTTTTCAGGCAACAGCGCGCGCAACCATCACAGAGCGCCTCCCATTCTTCGCGGTTTAAGTCCGCAAGCGGTTTTTCCCAGAATTTCTCCCTCATATTTGTCATCTGCTCAATACGCTCTG
>JBBSPQ010000106.1:0-6830 GCA_038258585.1 Pseudomonadales bacterium | reverse complement strand
CGAGATTGTTTATAGGAACCTGCCCGCCGGCGAACAAGCACAGATACGGTTGCTGGAACAGAGAGAAAATGCAAATGGCTACAACACACGGAGGCGCAACCAACGTAAAGCGCTTCAGTTTCGAATTTTTCCCACCGAAAACACCAGTGGGAGAGGAGAAACTCAAAGAAGTTCATCGGCAGTTGGCATTACTAAAGCCGGACTTCTTTTCTGTTACCTATGGTGCGGGCGGCTCCACGCGCGATGGTACACGGCAGGCCGTTCAGAACATTTACAATGCAGGCTCGAGTGTCGCTCCCCATTTATCTTTTGGCGGCTCCAGCGAACAAGAAATTTCGGAACTATTACAGGACTACAAAAATCTCGGAATTGATCGCTTGGTCGCTTTGCGCGGCGACATTCCTTCTGGCACTGGTACAACAAACAGTTATTATTACGCCAATGAACTGATCGACTTCATCCGTCGCGAATACGGTGACCACTTTCACATAGAAGTGGCTTGTTATCCGGAGATCCATCCCAAGTCAGAGAGCTACGATTCCGACATTCAGTTTTTCAAAAAGAAAGTGGAAGCGGGAGCAAACAGCGCTATCACTCAGTACTTCTACAATGCCGACTCCTATTTCTATTACGTCGAAAACTGCCACAAGGCCGGCATCGACATTCCGATCGTGCCCGGCATCATGCCGATCACTAACTACACCAATCTCGCTCGCTTCAGTAGCAATTGCGGCGCAGAAATCCCTCGTTGGGTGAGGCAGCGATTACAGAGTTTTGGCGATGATGCGGAGAGCATCAAAGCGTTTGGTGTTGACGTCGTTTCTTCATTGAGCGAGCAGCTACTACAAGGTGGAGCACCAGGTTTGCACTTTTATGCTATGAACCAGTACGCACCAGTTGCCACAATCTGGGACAACCTTGGCCTAAGTGATCGCTGAACATGCGTATTTCACGCATCTACACCACGCAAAACCTGAATGCTGACACGACAATTCAATTGGCAGATGAGACGGCTCACTACGTGGGTAAAGTACTGCGATTGCGTTCTGGTGACAGCCTTGTGTTGTTCAACAGTCGTGATGGTGAATTTGTCGGCCAAGTTTCTTCTGTGGAAAAGAAAGCGGTTGTCGTGACTCTTGGCGATCGTATTGAGAACATTGCCGATCCTCAATTACCAGTACATCTTGGTCTCGGCATCTCACGAGGCGAACGCATGGATTACGCAATCCAGAAAGCGACCGAAGCGGGAGTCAGTGTCATTACTCCTCTACTCACCGAACGATGCGAGGTAAAACTCAAGGGCGATCGCGTTGACAATCGCCTCGCGCATTGGGAAAAAATCGCGATCAGTGCCTGCGAGCAGTCTGGTCGCTGCGTAGTTCCCACCATTCATTCGCCCGTCAGTCTTCAGGACTGGTTACAAATTCCACGCGAGGGTTCCTGTTTTGTTCTAGATCACCGTGGCAGTGCCGGCTTTCCGGCCAACGCTAAACCAGACTGCGTCACATTGCTTGTGGGGCCAGAAGGAGGACTATCCGACGAAGAAGTCGCAGCTTCCATCGCTACAGGTTTTCAATCTGTCCGCCTCGGCCCTCGCGTATTACGTACCGAAACGGCACCGCTAATCGCTATCGCTATCGTGCAGCAGCTTTGGGGTGACTATTAATTTGGCCAATTGAAATTTTGTGCTTCGTAGATCGCATTGGCTGTTGGGGGTATAGGCTATGGGTTCTGGAGACGCCAAAAAACGCACATCCATGTGCAGGCTCGGCGGACGCCATCCATGGCGCCCGACGCTCCTGCATTCCCCGCCCCGCTCCGCAGCTCTTGTACAGTGGAAGGTTTGCAGATTTTTAGTTTCGATCAATAGTCTAAATTTCTGTCAGGTCGTTAATGAATCCCGATTAAGGACTGGAACCGATTTTCTGCACGATGTCAGCGTTGGATGGTGGATCAATGGGTTCAGGAGTGTCGGGCGCCAGGACGGCGCCCGTCGAGCCTGCACATGGATGTGCGCTTTTTGGCGTCTCCAGAACCCATTGATCCATCAACCAATGCGGTCTACGACGAACATGTTCTGACGGGAATCTTTTGACCCTGTGTCTACGAACACACTTTTGTGTACCTGCTCTGGACTTGCAGCCAGTGTAAGTCCTTAATGACGGAGGCTGTCCGGACTTTCCGGCTTAGTGACGCGCAACGGGAGGATGTTATGAGTATTCCAAGAATCGCCATTAATGGGTTTGGACGCATAGGACGAACAGTCATGCGTATTGCCAAGCTGAGGGGGAATTATGATGTTGTCGCTATTAACGACCTAGCCAGCGCCGACCAGCTTGCCTACGCTTTCAAGTACGACAGCACTCATGGCGTCTACCCAGGCGAGGTCAGCGTAGATGACGACACCATGCGGATCGATGGAGATACGTTTGAAGTATTGTCAGAGCGTGATCCGGCTAAACTCCCTTGGAAGGAACTGGAAGTTGATTACGTGGTGGAGAGCAGCGGGGCTTTCCGAAAAGTCAGCGACCTCAACAAGCATCTGGAATCGGGCGCGCGCCGCGTCATCGTGACTGTCCCGACTAAAGACCCGCTCGACGCGACAGTAGTGCTGGGCGTGAACGACCATGTGATCACTCGCGATAGCCGAATACTAAGCAATGCCAGTTGCACGACCAACTGCGTGGCACCTCTTGTCAAAGTGCTGCACGAAGCATTCGGAATCGAGTATGGTCTCATGACAACAGTGCATGCTTACACCTCAGATCAACGCCTGATTGATGCTCCTCATGATGACAAACGCCGCTCTCGTAATGCCGCCACTAATATTGTGCCAACCTCAACCGGGGCTGCTCGTACTGTCAGGATCATTATTCCTGAGATGGCAGGCAAGCTCGATGGCATGGCGGTGCGGGTGCCCGTGGCGGATGGAAGCTTGGTAGATCTGACGGTCAATCTAAAACGCGATGTCACAATTGACGAGATAAATGCGGCAATGCACAAAGCGGCTAATGGTTCTCTGCGCGACATCTTGTCTTATTGCACCGATTCGATCGTGTCCTCCGACATCATCGGTAATTCCCATTCGAGCATCTTCGATTCGGAACTCACTCAAGTCATGCACAAGCGCATGGTGAAAGTGATTGCCTGGTATGACAACGAATGGGGGTACAGCACACGGGTAGAGGATCTCATCACGCGACTGGCGAAAATGGATGGCATGATGCAGGACCACTGAAACTAATGATTTGTTTATTGAATCATTCTATAGCGGCGCAGGATGGGTAAGTAGGAGGGCCTGTGGTACGATTGCCGCCACAGACATTACACATTCGTTACTCATTTCTGTAAGCCAGATTCAGATCAACTAGGTTAAAGATGCAGTCCTCCCTGATTCCCGAACGCCCTTTGGTAATATCGCCGACCCTCGCCGCGACCATCGGATTAGATGAAGCTGTAATGCTTCACGTGTTCAGTGAACTGATGTTTCATCGCACTGTAGAAATGAGAAACCGGCTCAAGTGGATTGAGTTAAGTAATGCGGATCTATGCAGCGTCTTCCCGTTCTGGGCCTTCATTGATATCAAGCGCGTTCAGAAGAGTTTGCTTGATCTTGGACTGGTTCTTGTAGACCCGGAAACTGGTAAGCAGGATTCCTGTTTTTTCGCGATCAATCAACTCACTGAGCCAACAGGCGCTCCCGATTTATCTGGAACCCGTGCGTATGATCAGCCGAGTGCAAAGTCGTCTGTGTTTTCTTCACAAACAGCTCCCCCCCAACAAGTGCCACAAGGTGCCAGTTATATTCCTTCTAGCTGGAAGCCGGGAGACGACTGGATTCGACAATGCCGTCAGCAGAACATTCCCGAAGAGTTTGTGCTAAAGGTGGTCCCTGGATTTGTGATGTATTGGCGCGAACGCAAACAGGCAAAGTTTTCGTGGGGCAATGTTTTTTACAAATTTGTCCTCCGGGAGTGGCGCCAAGAGCAGACTCATCGCGGCGTCAGTGAGCTGGATTCACAAATGTCACCCAATTGGTGGCCGAGTAGCGAAGCACTCAGTATTCTGGAAAATTCAGGAATCAGTTTGACTTTTATCGAAGATGCGATTCCTGAATTCGTCTTGTACTGGCGCGAGAGAGGTGTTGCGCAGGGGGCCTGGAATACACGCTTCATTGAACATATACGCAGGCAGTGGAGTAAATATTCTTCTGCTATCGAACACGACACGCAACCGCGTCGTATAAGTGAAGATTGGCAACCCAGTGCCGAGTGCTTCGACATACTTGGTCTGGCAGAGATCGATGAAAATTTTGCGCGAACCAAAGTGCACGAATTTGTATTGTACTGGCGCGACACGAATCAGGTTCACGCGTCGTGGAACACCCGGTTTCTGCAATTCATAAAATTTCAATGGGCAAGGCGACTCGATGAGTCGCTAAACACGAGTGTAATCGATGCACGAGATCAATCCTCTACTGGAAAAAAACAGCAAGGCCTTGGCGCAGCGTTCCAACGCTTCACAGACCGAAGCTGGGCAGACTGAGCGCGACAGCAATGAATCGCACGCCGATTCCGGAAATCGTGACAACGGCCCGGACCGCATCGACGCCATCAACCAACTGTTCGCGGAATTCGAGCTGGCATATCACAATCAATACTACAAGGCCTACGGAACGGAAGAGCGCTTAGTGCTTGCAAAAAAATACTGGCTAGGATGCCTCTCCGGCTATCGCCCCAACCAGATCGTTGCCGCTGCCCGCCGTGTCGTAAAGACCAATGATTTCCTCCCGACCGTCTCCGTCGTGGTGCGAGCCTGCGAGGAGGGTGGCTCTCTGTTTGGCTTGCCCGGCGCACGCGAAGCCTACTTTGAAGCCTGTCGTGCAGAAACTCCAAAGGCCGAATATTCATGGAGTCATGAGGCTGTTTATTTGGCCGGTAGAGCGACCGACTGGTATGTGTTGGCGAGCGAGCCAGAAGACAAAGTGTTTCCGCTGTTTGACTATTACTACCAAGATCTATGTCAGCGCGTAATGCATGGTGAAGAACTGAAGATGCCGCCAAAAAAAGCCATACCCGAGCATATTGGAACGCCGCTAAGTGGCGATGAGAATCACGAGCGCATGGTTAAGTTGCGTGAAACTTTGGGTATTTGAGAGGTTTTCAATTTGAGCGCGGCTGCTTCAGGCAATCATAAGAAAGAATTAATTCAGACCAGAAGTAACCGTAACAGGTAGATTGGCATAACAGGTAATTCAGAGTGGGACCCTTCGCCGCAGGGATGCGGCGACGGAGCCTCCACGGATGGATTCACGGCGTTTCCCGCGCTGAATTACCTGTTACGCCAATCGGCATTCGAAGTACAAGACGTTCAGAAGTTTACTCTCGCTCCCACGATAATGGATCTCGGCGCTCCCGCTCCGAGGAAGACAGGGCTGTTGTCTGTCAGAAAGTCTATGACTTCGTCGGGCTCTTCTCCTAGCAAACCAAAGTTCTCGTACTCGGTATCCAGCAGGTTACTTACTTTTGCAAACAACACAAACTTGTCATTAGCTTGGTAACTCGCACGCAAATTGAAAATACTGTAACCATCGATGCGGCCCAGCTGATTGGATTCGTCGCCGCGCAAATACTGGCTGGAGTTGTAGAGGGCATCCAGACCGACGCTCAGGTTGTCATTAAGATGCCAATCCAAGCCTGCTTTGAATTGATGGCGGGGAATTCCAGGAATGCTGTTACCCGCGCTGACGTCGATCTCGCCATCGTCGTTGGTGAAATCATGGTTGGGGCTCAACACGGCGAAGTCATCTTCGAAGGTCGCTTTCACGAAACTGTAAGCGCCGAACCAATCTACTGAGCCGAAGGTGCCGCTTGCCATTGATTCGAAGCCCATGCGTTGAGTCTGGTCGACGTTGGCAAACAGGCCGGTGGAGCGGCCTGTGGTCTGGAACAGAATATCGTCGCGATTGATAGCGTGGAAGACCCCGGCACTGAAGACGATGTCGTTGAAGTGACCGCGTAAACCGGTTTCGATATTGCGGGTTACCACATCGTCCAAGGGAGGATCGGCAAGGAAAGCGTTAGGCAGGCGACACTCGAACTCGATGTCGTCCGGATCATCCCCGTTCTCTTCCGCGAACTGCTGCGCCAGTTCGAAGACGCTGTCGTTGCAGGACAATTCGATAGGCGTGGGAATGCGATTGGATTCGTTGTATGACGCATAAATTGTCAGGTCTTCACTTTGTTGGAAGGTTATCCCGATCGAGGGGTTGAAACGGCTGAATTCGTGATCGCCATTCAATTCCGGGCGTTCGCCCGATTGATCCCGCAGGCGCACGTCGCTGTCGTTGTAACGTCCGGAGATAGTCACTGCGATAGTATTGGAAAGATCGAGCGTGTCAGTGAAATAGACGCTGCTAGTGACAGTGTGCGTAGCGATGTCGGTTTCTGCTTCGTCAAAAAAACTTCCCGTCCCCAATCCTTCTGTTGAGCGGGTTTGCTGATCAAGCATGGCAAGCTCGGTCACAGAGGCAAAAGTAGATTCGCCCTTCAGATAACTGGCGCCGACAGTTAAGCGATTGCCCCTTCCGAACGCATCCCGCAGGAAGCTCAGCTGCGCATCGTAGCCTGTGCTGGTTTGTCTACGTCGGCTGATGTTGTTGATGGCTTCGTCGCTGATGACGCCGCTACCTGACAAGTCATCGATAATATTGTCGAGTTCGAAGTCGTCGGGGTCGAGACCTAGGGAGTTGGCGCGATCGGAAATGTAATCCTCAAGGTCGGCGAAGCTGGTGATTGTGGCGTCACTGCCGTTGCAGATGTCATCCAGCT
>JBBSPQ010000105.1:0-6846 GCA_038258585.1 Pseudomonadales bacterium | reverse complement strand
CACTGGATGCGGCGACTGGGCGTGAAATTGAATCTTTCGGCGAAGGCGGCTGGGTAGATCTGCAGCAGGGGCTGCGCCGTGCTGCTGACCGCGATGATCTCGATATCGGCATGTCTTTCATGCCTTTGGCTGTTGACGGTGTCGTTATCGCCGGCGCCGCTCACCTTGTGGGCATGCGGCCGGTGTCTTCCAGCAACGTGAAGGGTGACATTCGCGGTTTCGACGCGACCACTGGCGACTTGCTGTGGACGTTCAAGACCATTCCTGAGCCAGGTGAAGAAGGCTCCGAATCCTGGCTGTCGGGCGCTGATTTCACTGGTAATGCCGGCGTCTGGTCGTCCATGTCTGCCGACGAAGAACTGGGTATTGTTTATCTTCCGGTTGAATCTGCCACAGGTGACCGTTATGGCGGCGACCGCCCTGGCAACAACCTGTTTGCAAGCTCCACTGTCGCGCTGGACTATAGAACCGGTAAGAAAGTCTGGCACTTCCAAACCACGCACCACGACATATGGGATTGGGACACGCCTGCTGCACCCTTGGTTGTTGATCTGCCCGATGGCACGCCTGCCGTGATTCAAACCCTAAAGCAATCGCATCTGTTTACCTTCAATCGTGAGACCGGTGCGCCTGTATTCCCGATCGAAGACCGTGCAGTGCCCGGGACAGACGTTCCCGGCGAATGGACAGCACTGACGCAGCCGTTCCCGACCAAGCCTGCGCCTTATGATCGTCAGGGTTTTCAGGAGGACGATCTAGTCGATTTCACGCCGCAGATTCTGGAGCTAGCTAAGAAGGCAGCGTCGAACTTCCGTTACAGCACATCGGTGTTCACACCCCCTTCACTGTTTGAGGGCCCGGACGGAACGCAGGGCACATTGCATCTGCCTTCTTCTACCGGTGGCTCCAACTGGGAAGGCGCGGCGTATGACCCCGAGACAGGTTTGATATATGTGGCGTCCAGAACAGCCACCAGCGTACTGTCACTTGTTCACGACGAGAATGCGTCCAGCGCACGCTACATTCAGGGCGGCAGCCGTACGCCGTCTGTGCAGGGCATTCCGCTGGTCAAGCCCCCTTATGGCAGGATCACCGCTATCGACATGAGCTCTGCGGAGCATGTCTGGATGGTGCCAAACGGTGATACGCCAGCGTCGATCACCAATCATCCGCTCCTAAAAGGTGTGGATATTCCACGCACAGGCAAGCCTACGCGTTCTGGTTTGCTCCTGACCAAGTCGTTGCTGTTTGACGGCGAAGGCGTTGGCGGAGATGCAGTACTGTGGGCGCACGATAAAGCGACTGGCGAGATCGTAGCCAAGCTCGATATGCCTGGCACGGTGACTGGCCTGCCAATCTCCTACATGTACGAAGGCAAACAATATCTCGTAATGACCATCAGTGCTCGCGGCATCCCGGCGCATCTGATTGCGCTGACGTTACCCTGATCTTATGGGCCCTCTGAAATCCACTCAAAGCAGAAATGGATATTTTCCTTCTGCTTTGATTTTCCCTTTTCCTGCACCCCTGTTCCTGATTTAATGCTTTCGAAGTAACGCACCTTCACTGGTCTACCGAGGATGGCACTATGGGAATGACGACGATTATCGTATTGGCTGTGATCGCGATTGTGGTGTTCTACACAATCGGCATTTATAACAAACTTGTCAGTCTACGTAACCGCTTCCAGAATGCCTTTGCTCAGATCGAGGTGCAGCTCAAGCGTCGCTACGACCTTATCCCCAATCTGGTAGAAACTGCCAAGGCCTATATGGGTCATGAGCGCGAAACGCTGGAAGCAGTCATAAACGCACGTAATGCGGCCGCAAATGGGCTTGCCGCCGCTGCCGCCAATCCTGGTAACGCACCCGCCATGGCAGATCTCGCAGGCAAAGAAGGGGCGCTTGGTGCCGCACTTGGCCGGCTCAGCGTTGTAATGGAAGCCTACCCCGATCTCAAAGCCAATCAGAACATGATGCAGTTGAGTGAAGAGCTGACCAGCACCGAGAACAAGGTGGCATTCGCGCGTCAGGCATTCAATGATCAGGTGATGGCCTATAACACCTACAAGCAATCCTTCCCGCCCGTGGTCGTTGCTGGAATGTTTGGTCATGGTGAAGATGCAAGCCTGTTGCAGTTTGAGGACAGCGCGCAGATTCAGGCCGCCCCCAAAGTGTCTTTCTAATAATCCACGCAGGTAGTTCTCGTCATGGATTTTTTCCGCTCCCAGGATATTGCCCGTCGTAACACGGTCAGGCTGGTGGTGTTGTTTCTTTTGGCACTCGTCAGTCTTATCGTTATTACCAATCTGTTCCTCATGGTTGCGCTCGGAGTGTATGCGAGCAACGTCGATGTGCCAATTTTGGAGCGCATCGATTGGCGTCTTTTTGCCGGTGTGAGTGCGGGCATTATCGTGGTGGTTGGCTTTGGCAGTCTGTACAAGATTATTAGTTTGTCGGGTGGTGGCGCGCGGGTTGCGGAGATGATGCAAGGGCGCTTGTTGCTGCAAGGGAGTAATAACCTTTCCGAACAGAAAATTCTCAACGTTGTTGAGGAAATGGCGATTGCCTCTGGCACCCCTGTGCCACCTGTCTATCTGATGGAAGAAGAGGCCATTAACGCCTTTGCTGCGGGCTATACGCCCGCCGATGCGGTTATTGGCATTACCCGTGGCGCTATCGAAAAGCTTTCCCGCGATGAACTGCAAGGCGTGATTGCTCACGAGTTCAGTCATATTCTGCACGGAGACATGCGTCTTAACATTCGTTTGATCGGCATCCTCTACGGCATCATGGTGCTCGGTATCATGGGATATTACATCGTGCGCTCTACCTCCTTGTCGGGCCGTCGCTCCAAGAACGGTGGCAACATTGTTGTCGTTGGCTTGGGCTTGATGGTGATAGGTTACGCCGGCACCTTCTTCGGCAATCTCATCAAAGCGGCAGTCAGCCGCCAGCGCGAATTTCTCGCCGATGCCTCCGCCGTGCAATACACCCGCAACCCCGATGGCATCGCCGACGCGCTTAAACAAATTGGTGGCGACAGCACTGGATCGGTGCTTGAAAATCCCGGTGCTGCAGAGATCAGCCACGCGTTGTTCAGTAACGGAGTCAAGTTGTCATTGATGTCATTGTTCGCCACGCACCCGCCACTGGAAGAACGTATTCGCAAGATTCAACCCGATTGGGATGGCAGTTTTGATGTGCCGTTGAAGACGGAGTCATCGAATCAGCAATCCGACAAAAAGCCTGCTGACAGGATGGGAATGGGTGGCCTCGCGGCTTTGGCGATGACTGACGCTCTGTTGGCACAGGCAGGTAATCCGGGTACTGCCGATTTGCAACAGGCGCAAACATTGATTGCGAGCATTCCTCCCGCATTGTTGGAGGCGTCACATGATCCGTTCAGTGCGCGCGCGCTGGTGTACCTGTTGTTGCTCGATGATGGTTCCGCTGCCACGGTGAAACAGATGGCTTTTCTGGAAGGTCACGCGGATAAGGAAGTGTTCAGGGCTCTGCAGAAATTGGTTATGGAACATCGTGAGATTGCTGCCGAAATTCGTCTGCCTTTGATCAGTTTGTGTTTGCCAACTTTGCGACAGCTAAGCAAAGAGCAATACCCAATTTTTCGCGACAACCTGCTGACACTTGTCAATTCGGACGGCAGGATCAGTTTGTGGGAGTGGGTGTTGCAGCGTGTGGTTCTGCATAATCTGGACGCGGTGTTTTCACCGACTGATAGATTGCATCGTCGCAACTCTCATAACATTAATCAATTAACGTCAGAGTGCTCGGTGCTTCTGGCATTGTTGATTCGCGCCGGCAAACAGAAAGATATCAGCGAAGAAAAAGTGTTTGCTCAGGCTTGCGAGCAGTTAGGTCTTGCCAATGCCACTATGCCACCGGTGACTCAGCTTGGAATCGACAACATTAATTCTTCGCTGGATAAGATGGCGTCGTTGAAACCATTGCAGAAACCGGCGTTTCTGAAAGCTTGTGCGGCGTGCATTGTTGCAGATGGTGTTGCTTCAGTGGTTGAGCTGGAAATATTCCGAGCGATAGCGGCGGCGATTGATTGTCCGTTGCCGCCGTTGCCGGCAGGTGTTGCTTCTGAGAGTTAATTTATTGACTTCCGTTATATGACGGGACTAGTCTCAGCGGATTAATTGGTCGTCTGCTGATGTTTTTTGTGCTGAGATTTTTCATGTCGCGTTAGAGGGCCGACGGCCCTCTAACAGGTTCAAGCTGTATCATGGCCATGAATTAATGTTTTGAATCAATAAGATAGAAATAAGGAAATTCCATATAAAAATTAAGATGGCCGCTTGCTAATAGTTATAAGGAGGCCTGTGGCCTCATAAATATGCTGTTATAAGTCTCGTTGACTCTCAGTTATTTCCCTGTAGCATAATGTATTACATTTCACTACAGCGTGGAGATTGCCATGAGTGTTACAAGTGTTCGCCTAAATTCTGAAATTGAAACCCCTTTAGAAGACTTGGCTAAAAAATTGGATAGAAGTAAAAATTATTTAATAAATCAAGCAATTAAAGACTTTATCGCTCGGCATTCAATGGAAGATGTCCGATGGTTTGACACTCAGGTAGCTCTTAATTCCCTCAAATCTGGAAAATCTATACCTGAAGAAAAGGTAAATACTTGGTTAGAAAGTTGGGGGTCGAAGAACGAAGTTAAGCCTCCAAAGATATGAGGATTAGCTATTCTCCAGAAGCCATAGAAGATCTCATGAGGCTTAGAGAATTTATTGCCTCTATAAACCCCTTAGCTGCTCGGCGCATCGCTAATGCACTATTGACGGGTATCGAGAAGCTGAAAATATTCCCCAGAATGGGAATAAGTGTTGAAAGGGCACCTGATTCTGAATTGATTCGTGACCTGTTTATTGGACAATACACAGTCCGCTATTTTTTTGCTGACAAAGAGATTTTTGTTCTTAGGGTTTGGCATGATAAAGAAAAGGAAAAAGACTTATAACAAACCCTTCATGCTGGATAACTACTGGGTAGTTGCCACATAAGAGGGGCGTTATCTGTCCGAGTTATCCATTAACGGTAGGCACCTCTGAGAACCACCTATGTCACCCCTCCGCCCAATGTCCGAAACTGAATACGACGCCTGGATTGCGCAGGCGATTGCGGCGTATGCCAAAGACAAAGTCGCATCTGGTCAGTGGTCCGAAGCCGAAGCGCTCAAGAGGTCGGAAGAAGAACATCAGGAACTGCTGCCGCTTGGTCTCCAGACACTAGAGAACCATCTTTTTACGGTTCAGGACGAATCTGGAACTTCCGTAGGAATGCTCTGGTTTGCAGTAAAGAAGAAGTTCGACAAACCGATAGCTTTCGTTTTCGACATCGATATATGGCCAGAATTTCAACGCCACGGCCACGGCGTTCGCGCATTCAAGGCACTAGAGGAACAAGCGCTTCATCGGGGCCTAACTGGAATAGCGCTGCATGTCTTTGGAACCAACACCGCTGCACGTGCACTCTATGAGAAGCTTGGTTATAAGCCTACAAATATCAGTCTATTCAAAGCGGTTGGCGCAGATGCCTAGCGTCCGACCGTTGTCGCTCGTTTAGCTCGAACGTTATGTTTCCGGCAGTGCTGAGATCAAACCTAAATGTTCGACAAATGGAATGAAGTCGCGATCAATAAATAATAGTGGCATTCGCCGTTCAATGCAGAAGGTCGCAATGATGACATCGGTGGTTTTGCGAATGGTGATTCCTTTTTTACGGAGTGCACGATAATTTTCGGTACACTTTTCAGGCATGTCTTTGCCGAACATTTCAAGTCTACCCAAGGTCAGCAGTGTCTGTTTGGTGATGCGGTATTCGCGGTCGTTCCGGATACCCTGAAGAATTTCCAAGAAAATCAGATCACCCATGGCTACAGTGCCTGCAACAATTCCGGTATCCAAAGCATCTGTGTGCTGACTCTGGACGCCGTTAAGGTAATCGATCCAAACGCTCGTATCGACCAGAGTCACTTGCCGCCCCGCATCTCGTCCAGATCGCCTTCCCATTTGACTTTGCCGCGCAGTTTACGAATGTCCTGCTGCTGGCTTCGCAGGACAAGCAGCTTAAGCCCTTGTTCTACTGCTTCTTTTTTGGTGCTGTATCCGGATGCTTTGAGGGCCGCATCCATTAAGCTGTCGTCTATAATGATATTAGTTCTCATAAATCACCTATTCATGTGTATCTGTATACGTTTTGTACACACTTTATCATGAGCAAAAAAACATAACAATCGGCTGCACAGCGACAATTTCTCCTCTGCTTTGCAGCTACAAAATTGCGCGTGAGCACGGGCGTTATGTGTCTTGACCACTCTGATCGATAGATGTATCGTAATACCAAAGTCTTATCGATAGGTGCCATCATGACAGCTGTAACTGTTTCTCCCAAGTATCAGATTGTAATTCCTAAAGAAATTCGCGAATCCATGGGGATTGTGTCTGGTCAAAAGGTCCAGATGATGTCCTATCAGGGACGAATTGAGTTGATCCCCCTCAAGCCAATGAAAGACATGAGAGGCTTCCTGAAAGGTATTGATACGATTGTGCCTAGGGAAGAAGATCGAACATGAATGTAGTGGATTCGTCAGCTTGGTTGTCGTATTTCGCCAGTGACAGCAATTCTGGAATATGTGCCGAGCCCATAGAGAAACTATCCGAACTGCTTGTTCCTAGCATTACGATAACAGAGGTTTTTAAAAATGTGCTTCGGCAACGCGGGGAAGAGGCTGCCTTGATAGTTACCGCGCACATGAAGCAAGGCAAAGTGATTTCTCTGGATTCGGAGCTGGCAATGGACGCCGCCAAATT
>JBBSPQ010000104.1:0-6869 GCA_038258585.1 Pseudomonadales bacterium | reverse complement strand
CGCTATCCATGTTGTTATATTTTCTGGTTGGGCCTTATGTAAATATTTTCATGTACGACAATGCGATTTTACCGTCGATTGCCGTCCCAGCTATCGGGATGGTTCTTATGATGCTCGTAATCACGATACCAACACGCTTCAAGCTTTGGTCATTGCTCTTTTCGTTTTACTCTCTCGGCGTCCTCGCAGTGACGGTGTGATTGTGGATGGGTTATGTGACCAGATTCACAAGCGAACAGCACATCTGAGGCCTTTCCCCCAATAAGGTTGACGGCGATTGAGTCCGGTGCTTGTATGGAAGGATTCCGATATATCACTCAGGACGAGGAGTCAACAAATGAAAAAGTACGCATCAGCGCATTGGGAAGGCGATCTTAAACAAGGCAAAGGGACTATTTCTACCGAAAGCGGAGCCCTTAAAGACAATCCCTACGGTTTCAACACTCGCTTCGAAGGCAAACCCGGCACCAATCCGGAGGAGCTTGTGGGCGCGGCGCATGCCTCGTGCTTCTCGATGGCTTTCTCCATGCTCTTGGGTGAAGAAGGTTTTGTCGCCGATAGCATCGACACCAAAGCAGCCGTCACACTGGAAAAGCTCGATGAAGGCTTTACCGTCACAGCGATTCACCTCGACATGGAAGCGAGCATTCCAAAGATTGAGCAAGATCAATTTCAAACCTTAGCCAGCAAGGCGAAGGCTGGCTGCCCCATTTCCAGACTTCTCAACGCAGACATTACGCTCAACGCTCAGTTAAAGGGTTAACAACTACCCGGTAAGCGGAGATCAATCATGAAACTTGAAGAGATCTTGCAAGACCCTACTGCTGTCTTTGACTCCCCTTCAGATGTTCTGGAAGCGAAAGAGTTGACCCGGGAAGAAAAGATTGATGTGTTACATCAGTGGGAAGACGACGCGAAGTTGCTGCAAATTGCCGAAGGAGAAGGCATGGAAGCACGCGGAAATAGCGCAGCGGAGACACTTCAGGAAGTACTCGCCGCACTGAAAAGCCTCGGTTCGGAATCCGGGGCCGATTAGCCTCCTCGCCCCCTTTTATCAAAGTTTGACTAGCCGCTAATTCTCTCCCCAGCCGGAGCCTCTTCGCATGAGTACCTCCAGTCCCACTATCAGGGTCATCAATCACACTCTTTGGTCAATTCGTGACGGTTTGTCATTTCTTGTGACACTGCGTTGACAATAGGTGCATATACACGCAAATTGCGTACGCCTGCGCTTTCTGACCTGGAGGTTTGACCATGAGCAAGCTTGAGATTCCCTGCTATGCGTTTACTGCGCGTCATGCTAGTCGGCATTTGTCGCAGTTTTATGAACGCATCATTGGTGGAAGCGGCATTCATGGTCAGCAGTTCACAGTCTTGGCAGTCATCGCAAAAAAGGGGCCACTCACTGTAATTGAACTTGCAGCAGAACTGGCTATGGATAGAACAACCCTTGCTCGAAGCCTAGGGCCTATAGAAAGAGACGGTTACATCTCCATCACCTGTAGAGAAAAAGATCGCCGCAGCAAGGTCATCGCTATCACCGATCACGGAAGGGAAAAGCTGGAAGCTGCTCTCAAAATGTGGCGTCAGGCACAAGCTGAATTCGAATCTCGCTTCGGAGTCGAAAGAGCCACGAGATTGCGCGAAGAATTGCGGGCTGCGGCAGACGCCGTCGCCTGCTAATTTACAACCCTAACAACTACAATTAAATAACTGCAACTAAAAATCAATCGGTAAATTATATGCGTATAAAATTACTCAAGCCGCTGTCCGTCCTATGTCTTTCCATTCTGTCCGCTCAGGTTATGGCACAAAGCCCCGAAGACAATTCGACCGTCACATATCCAAGTGCATATTTTGCAGAATACGCACCCATTACAGTGAATGACATGCTCAATCGGATTCCTGGAATCAATATGGTTCTTAACAATGGAAGCGCGGGTTCAAACTCCAACTCAGACCGCGGCCTCGGATCAAGCGCTCAAATTCTGATTGATGGAAAACGATTGGCAGGTAAGGCGAATGACGCAAGCAGCCAACTCGACAGAATTGCGGCTAATGAAGTGGACTACATCGAAATCATTAGAGGCAGCTCGAGTGACTTAGACGTGCAGAACAGCGGCCAGTTAGTGAATATCGTTTTGCTTGAATCACTGTCTCGGTCGAGCATTTCCTCCGAAGCCAACGTGACTCGGTTTGCCGATGGCACTGTTGAGCCAGGAGGCTCTTTGGCCTGGAGCGGACAATCCGGGAAGCTCACCTATCTTC
Organism: Pseudomonadales bacterium; assembly: GCA_038258585.1. Classification (GTDB taxonomy): domain Bacteria; phylum Pseudomonadota; class Gammaproteobacteria; order Pseudomonadales; family Pseudohongiellaceae; genus UBA5078. The sequence continues at coordinate 4,601 of JBBSPQ010000104.1, read as the reverse complement.
TCAGTGGCACTGTGGCAAGCGCATATGAACACATTGAAAGCTTTGAACACAGCATCAATGGCGACTTTTCGCCAAACGACACTATCGCGTTCGATCGCTATCGCGACCAAACCAACTATAGTTTGAACTCCAACGTCTCTTATGCGTTTTCAGACAGGGATAGAGTTGCATTTAACGTGCTCTATGGCGAAAGCAATCCACCTGCCCAACTCTATCGAATCGTCACTGATCTTAACGGTCCCTCTCCCGTTGTGAGTTATGACAGAGAAGATATTCCCTCCACATCCGACAACTGGGAATTTGGTGGCGATTACGACCACACCTTCAACAGCGGCAATCGATTCAAGGCGCTGTTCATTGTCAATGAAAAGAATACTGATACAGTGCGCGAACGCTATGCATCTACTTCGCAAGGCGGAGCAGAAACCAAGAATCTTTTCCTCTCCACTCAAAGCCGCTACGCCGAACGCATCGTTCGCAGTTCATACACGATGAGTCTGCGCGAAGGCCAAGGCCTGGAGTTGGGCATTGAAGCCGCGCAAACCACTCAGGACTCGGGACTGCAGCAAGGAGTACTTCGTGCTACCGGTGGGAATCCTGCCTACGGTGGACTTACTCCAGTAGTGCTTCCAAACGCAAACTCTACCGTTGAAGAAATTCGTTATGAGCCTTTCGCAATTCACAACTGGCAACTTACACCCCGTATGTCGCTGGAAATCTCGCTCGTCGCGGAATTCTCCCAGATAAAGCAAACGGCCGATTCCAACGTTACGCGCGACTTCCAGTACCTTAAACCAAAGCTTGATTATCGATTTAACATCAATCCCTCACTGCAGTTCCGTGCATCTCTGGAACGCGAAGTATCACAATTGAGCTTTGCTGACTTCTCCCGCAACACCAATGACCGTGACTACGACCAAGACACCGTTGCCGGTAATACTCAACTGGAACCGGAAGAGATCTTGAAAGGCGAGGTCACTCTGGACTATCGCTTGCCAAATGACCTAGGCACGCTCAATGCCAAATATTTCCATTATGAATATGACAACAAAATCAGCAAGCTAGATATTTCTACTCCAACAACAATTCAATCTACGAATGGAAATCTCGGGTCCGGAGCAGCTTACGGAATAATCCTCAATGGCAGCATGAAACTTGGTTTTGTGGGTTTGCCCCAAGCACTCTTAACAGCATCAGCGACCATTCAGGAGTCTGAACTCCACGACAGTCCCTTGCTGTTGGTCGAGCGCGAGTATGGCTTCCCTCCCTACGACAGAGGCACCTACCGCGTCAGCTACCGTCATGATTTGCCTCAGTACCAGATGAACTATGGGCTCACTTACAACGGTCGCTGGCAAGGTGGACGCATTCTTTTCGACATCGACAATCGCTACAACCTCGCGGTCCCGCATAATTTTACCGCTTACGTTGAGAAAGTTGGCTTTTGGGGCCTGACGTATCGCTTGGAAGCAAACAATATCAGCGACTATGAATCGTGCCCAAAACGCGTTCGATACGACGGCAAGATCAGCGCTGGAATCGCCAAAGAATACGAGTTTGCCTGCTCCACTACTGGCAGAAGTTTTGCGTTTAAAATTCGAGGGAATTTCTAACAGCCTGCGGCACACCGTCGGAAATTAAATGGTGGCAGGGACACTTTTGGGAAAGTGTCCCTGCCACCACTACAGAGGTGGAGTCCACGCTCTACCATTGCTATGCTCTGAGACACACTCATCGACCAGAGCAAACCATGACCCAACGCAAACCACTCTATATTTCCTACGCCGGCCCACTACTGTTGGAAACTCCCCTGCTAAACAAGGGCTCCGCCTTCTCCGAGAGGGAGCGCCGGACATTCAATCTATTCGGGTTGCTACCTCCTCGTTACGAAAACATTGAGGAACAGGTTGGGCGCGCTTACATGCAGTACCGCAGCTTCGATGAACCGATCAACAAGCACATCTACCTGCGTGCCGTACATGACAATAATGAGACGCTGTTCTACCGGCTTCTCAGTGATCACCTCGTCGAGATGCTGCCGATTATTTACACACCCACGGTAGGGGACGCCTGCGAACACTTTTCCGATATCTATCGCAGCGCACGAGGAATTTTCGTTTCTTACGAGGAACGGGAATTCATGGAAGACATCATGCACAGCGTGACCAAGGACAAGGTAAAGGTGATCGTGGTGACCGACGGCGAGCGAGTGCTTGGTCTGGGCGATCAAGGCATTGGGGGCATGGGCATCAGCATCGGCAAGCTTTCTGTTTACACGGCCTGCGGCGGCATCAGTCCCGCCTACACACTGCCTGTCGCTCTGGATGTAGGAACTAACAATCAGATTCTGCTGGACGATCCAATGTACATGGGGATGCGCCACCATCGCATTGTCGGAGAGGAGTACGAAACCTTCGTAGAGCAATTCGTCGACGCGGCGCAGGCACGATGGCCCGGCGTACTGATCCAGTTTGAAGATTTTGCCCAACCTAATGCCATGCCAATCCTGCGACGTCATCGCGACCGAGTCTGCTGTTTCAATGATGACATTCAGGGCACCGCTGCAGTGACACTAGGCACCTTGCTATCTGCTTGCAGACGCAAGGGTGAAAGGCTGTGCGATCAGAAAATAGTTTTCGTTGGATCAGGCTCTGCCGGTTGTGGAATTGCGGAGTTGATCATTAGTGCGATGATTGCTCAGGGACTGACTGAAACTGAGGCGCGCGCCCGAATATTCATGGTGGATCGCTACGGCCTTCTTACTGAGGGCATGAACAATCTGCTGGATTTTCAACAGCTGCTTGTACAACCACTTGCGACGATCAGCGATTGGTTACTGGCGGAAGGAAACGTCTATCCAAACCTGTTGGATGTCGTCACCAATATTGACGCCAGCGTTCTCGTCGGCGTGTCAGGAAAACCAGGTCTTTTCACAGAGTCAGTTGTTAAACGCATGCATGCAACCTGCCTTCGACCTATTATCCTGCCACTCAGCAACCCTTCACGTCATGTAGAAGCTCAACCGAGCGACATCATCGAATGGACGAATGGGCACGCCATCGTGGCAACCGGAAGCCCTTTTCCAAAAGTGGAGTACAACGGAAAAGTATTCGAGATCGCGCAATGTAACAATAGTTATATTTTCCCTGGCATTGGCCTCGGCGTTATTTCCAGTAAGTCTGCTCGGGTGACCGATGAGATGTTGATGGTAGCCAGTATAACGCTCTCGGAAAGCTCGCAGGAGGAAAGCCAGTCCAGCTCAATACTTCCACCTCTCACGTCGCTGGCGCAATTGAGTCGCAAGATAGCGTTCGCCGTTGGAAAGATGGCGCAGAGTCAGGGTCACGCGCGTGAGGCCAGCGATGAAGAATTGCGGGAAGCTATTGAAAGGAACTATTGGACGCCGGCCTACCGCGAGTATCGTCGAATCGCTACTCGCGCCAAGTAGTCTCTTAAGAAATTGAGAAGTATCAATCACAAACCCGATACTGGGACGACAGGCACTCGTCTGACTTCTTCTGCGCGTCGGCAATCTGTTGTTCAGTCATGCGACTAGTCAGTGAGTCGCGGTTCTTAATAGCCTGATCATGCTCAGTACCACTGGCATTGGTGGCAGCCAGATTCAGCCACATGCGCGACTTCACAAAGTCCTGATCTACACCCTGACCGTTGTCGTAGAGAATTCCGAGATTGTTCTGTGCGCCTGAATGGCCCTGCACTGCCGCTTGTCGAAACCATCGCGCAGCTTCCTCGTAATCCTGATCGATTCCCTGTCCTCCAGAATAGACGGCGCCAAGATTAAACATCGCCATGATGTGTCCCTGATCCGCGGCCATGCGGTACCACTGCACGGCATCCTCGATATTTTTATCCACTCCCTGACCGCTGCTGTAATACGTGCCCAAGGTAAACTGGGCCGCTGCATCGCCCTGATTGGCAGCAAGCAGGAACCACTTGGCGGCCTCCGAATAATCCTGTGGAATGCCCCGGCCATTCGCATTCATCTCCGCCACAATCATCTGCGACGTGAGATCGCCCTGAGCGGCGGCCATGCCATACCATTTTGCGGCTTCCGTATAGTCCTGTTGCAGGCCATAGCCGTTGCTATAAATGACGCCGAGATTGAATTGTGCGGTCTGCGACCCTTGGTCCGCGGCCATATGAAACAATTGGGCTGCTTCCACGTAATCTTGGGGGATGCCCATACCGAAGTTGTACATCATGCCCAAGTTAACTTGGGCCGCCGCAAGCCCCTGATCTGCGGCACGTTTATACCACTGGGCAGCTGTTTCCATGTTCAGAGCAACACCCTGCCCCATCTGATACATGGCACCCAGATTCTGCTGGGCCTGAGCGTCACCGGACTCGGCGCGTTTGGTGAGCTCTTCCACACCAAAACTTTGCGCCAACGCGCCAGCGCTGAGTACAGAAAGTACTAAAGCAAAAATAATCGTCGGGAATCTTGATACCAGCATAACTCTTCTACCTTTTCTGAGGCGGCCTCTGCGGGCCGGGAATATTGGCGCTTAACTGTATGGGCAGGCGGAACCTGCAACCGGTATGTGCTGAATCCTATTACCAATGAAGGCAAAAGGCCAATG
>JBBSPQ010000103.1:0-6871 GCA_038258585.1 Pseudomonadales bacterium | reverse complement strand
TATGATCGTGCTATAAAAAGCCGCGGTTCAAACGTTGTAGCAGGTTAAGGAAATGACAAACGCAGTAGAACTTAAGACTCATATCCGTCAATGGCGAACATTTGCCGTGAGTGCGGCGCTGACCGCTGTACTGACAATCGCACTTGTATTCGCACTTCCCCCTTCCTCAGCTTTCGCCCAGCACGTTATGCCCGCGGATGCGAGTCAGAGTGATGTGGAGCTTGAGTCTTCTCCTGAAAATGACGAAGTCACAGTGTCGCCTCCACAAGACTTGATGCTGCGCTTCAGCACTTACGTCAAACTCGTGAAACTGACAATGAAAGGCCCAGACGAAAAGCTGGTCAATATTGGTTTCCGCTACGATCCCAACCTCAGCCGTGTGTTTCTGTGGGCCCTGCCTGAATTGCCTGCTGCCGATTACTACACAGTGGAATGGTCGGCGGTAGACACAGCGAATCTTATTGCGCGGGGAACGTTTAGTTTCTCTTTCGGTCCGAATGCCAAGCCAGCATCGGAGCTTATTCCGGAGGAAGAAATACTCGAACATGTAACTGTCCCCGATTTCCGACTGCTCGACCAGTGACGGCTTGCTTCCGGTCTTTGGGACCGTATAATGCCGGAGCCTTGCTTTTCGACGGATCGGTATTGCAAGATATCTACTAAGTGAAAAAAGTTCTCAACAAAATCAAAATATTAACTAAAGAGTCTCCTGCTTTTTTGCCAACTACAGCTAAGAGCGGCAATCTCAAGAACTGACTGCAAAATATGTTAAGTCCGGAAGAAATCCAGCGAGACCTAGATATCCTTAGAACCATCGTTCTCCAGCACAAAGCCCTCGATGCCCCTCTGGCCGTTGGCACCTCCGTCATTGCCGGCGAAGAAATGCTGATTTTTACTAAAGTCCCCCGCAACCTTCAAGGTGTCTATAAACTCGCGCTAGCTGCCCCTGATCGCCCGTTTCTCATTTATCAGGACGAGCGTTACAGCTATGGTGAAAGTTACGAATTGGCAACAGTGCTGGCGGCAGCACTCGCCCACAAATATGGAATTCGCAAAGGCGATCGCATCGCCATCTGCTCTCGTAACAACCCGGAATGGTGCCTAGCCTATATGGCAATCACCATCCTCGGCGCCATTGTGGTTCCAATGAATTCCTGGTGGCAGGGGTCCGAGATGCTATATGGACTCGAAGACAGTGGCAGTTCATTACTGTTCGCCGATCAGGAACGTATTGATCGTCTTAGGCCTTACCTCGAATCAACAGCAATCGAGATCATCGCCATCAAGCCTCATGTCGACTCGACTTCGCAAGAGCTCCACGAGCTGATTGCCCACGGCCGGCAATTGCTGGAACACACACCCTTTGAGCCCGAGGACATCGCGCCGGATGATGACGCCTCTATAATGTACACCTCTGGCTCCACTGGAACGCCAAAGGGAGTGCTGTCTTCGCACCGCGCCATAGTCAGTGCAATTTACAGCTGGATTTTCGTAAAGGAAGTGACCGAGATACTGCGCCCCGAACTGCGGGAAGAAAACCCAGAATTTCAGCCCGGCATCCTAGCCAACGTCCCTCTCTTTCATGTCACCGGCAGCCACGCGCAGTTTCTTGCCAGTTTTCTATACCTCCGCAAATTCGTCATGATGTACAAGTGGAACGCGGAACAAGCACTGGAGCTGATCGAGCAGGAGCGTCTTTCAGTCTTGCATGGTGTTCCCACAATGACTTGGGAGGTGATGCACTCCCCTCGCTTTGAGCAGACAGACCTGAGAAGTTTGCGTAGCGTTCAAAGTGGCGGTGCCGCAAGACCTCCAGAACACCTAAACATGATGCAACAGAAATTTCCCGGCCGAGCCATCCCAGGTCTGGGTTACGGTTTGACGGAAACAAATGCAATTGGCGCAATCGTTAGCGGTAAATTTTACCTGAGCAAGCCCGACAGCACCGGTCGCCCTACCGCCCCGCTCACGTCCATGCGCATTGTTGACGACCAAGGTCAGGTTCTCGATAACGGTCAGGTCGGAGAGATCTGTATTAAAGGTGTAACCGTGATGAAGGGTTACTGGCGCAAACCGGAAGAAACCGCTCAGGTGCTTAAGGATGGCTGGTTCCATACCGGCGATCTAGGCTTGTTGGACGAGCATGGTTTTCTGATCATAAAGGACAGGGCAAAGGACATCGTCATTCGAGGGGGTGAGAACATCGCTTGCGCCGAAGTCGAATACGCCCTTGCCGAGCACCCGGCCGTGTCCGAAGTCACCGTATTCGGCCTTCCAGACGAGCGTCTCGGCGAAGTGGTGGCCGCGGCAATAATGGTGCAACCGGGCACCACTGTCAGCAAAGAGGAATTACAGGGATTTTTACAGGGACGGATTGCCCAGTTCAAGATTCCGGCCCAATTCTGGATGCAAAATGAGCAATTGGAGCGCATTGCCAGCGGCAAGATCGCAAAAAAACAAATTCGCGAGGCATATATAAAGAGACTAAAAGGTGCCTGATCTCCTCTGATCTCAGCCCGGCCCTGCCCACACTTGTCATCTTTTCCGGATTGAGACCAGAATGGCGCCCGTGTTTGAACCATCGTATGCGAAATCAAGGATCTGCTGCGAGCGTTGCAGCCAGCTCAATTGACTCAGTACTTCCTCTCGAATTAATCCACTTCCCACCACTATTCGCACAGACTCAGTGTTACCCGCCCGAGCACTACCAAGAACTTCCTCCAGCTTCGCCAATGCCCGCTTAGCCGTTTCCCTGTTATGGGCAATATCGACGTGCATCACAGAACCATCGCTCTGCAGATTCAACTGTGAATCACACTTCGGGCAATGAGTCGTAGCCACCGGCAACTGCATGCCGCACTCAAGACACTCTCTGGACACTACTGGTCTCCTGATATAACCAACTCGCTGTCACGACAAAGTCATAATATGTTGCTAATTTCACGCACCGAAGCGAGGGAAAATCCCGCTCTTTTGACACCTTAAAATGCCTTGAAAAATAATTTTTATCCCTATTGCATTCTAGAATTTTATACCCATAATTCGCATCGTGAATGCCCCCACTGGAAATCCTTGACAAATGAGAAAAAGTGGAACGGGAAATGCTTATATTTTAACAGCGTTTTTTAAAAACGGCAGATTGTTTCACGGCGTTTCACTATTCACAAACGGTAGAGAACGACTCAACCCGATTAAACGAGAGATTAATCACATGAAAAGTCATCAATGGGATGATATTACCGACGCGTCAAAAGACTTCTTTGATTCTGGTGCCTTTATACAGGAAGCAGAAATGGAGGAGCCGGCTCAAGATAAGCATATGAATAAACGTCGACTGACCGAACTGCGACGCAAAACCGAAGAGCGCCTTGATTGGAAGCGCATGTACGGTGATATGCAGTTCGACGATGATGGCGACGAGATGAATCTCAAGGACAGCTACGAAGTCGACAATTTTGACGACTTCGACGATCTCGAAGAACACTGAAAGTTCGCACGCCACAGTTTTCTGCCTCCTCTCCCTGAGGAGGCTTAGTCTTCGCATCTCTGAAAATTTCACTTCAGCTTCTTGATTGTCTGCCGTCAACTTTGATTACGGACTCCAAGCATCTTAAAGAGGTGTTTACTTATGTTGCCAAAAAAGGCTGCAAGGAAATGTTCACCTCGGACCGGAACTAGTGTACTGTTCGAGCCGAAGTGTAAATTCAGCGACGTAATCCACAGAAAACCGGTTTTAAAATCATGACGTATTGTGTAGCAATCGCAGTAGATGCAGGCATGGTCTTTTGCTCTGATTCACGCACCAATGCGGGAATCGACCAAGTCAGCACCTATAGCAAGATGTATCGTTTTGGCGTTGCGGGACAACGCCAATTTGTCATTCTTACCGCAGGAAATCTTGCCACTACCCAGGCGACCATGTCTCAGGTCAAACGTGACATCAAGGAGCGCGCTAAAGTCAGTCTTCTGACAGTGGAAAGCCTCAGTGACGCAGCTGACTATCTGGGTGATGTCAGTCGCATCCAACAGGAAAAGCATGCCACGGCGGGAACGTCATTCGAGGCAAGTTTCATCATTGGCGGACAGATTGTGAACAGCAAACATCGCATCATGCTGGTCTATCCTGAAGGCAATCACATTACCAGCTCCAAAGACACCCCTTATCTGCAGATCGGCGAAAGCAAATATGGTAAGCCCATTCTCGACCGCATTCTGACGCCTGAACTGAATCTGGACACCTGCGCCCTGTGCGCTTTGGTATCGATGGACTCGACTCTGCGCAGCAACCTCAGCGTGGGACCGCCCATAGAGACTCTGGTTTACCGCACCGACACAATGACCTGTAACGAGCCCTTGCGGTTCGAGGAAGGCAGTGAGTTTCTAAGAGAGTTGAAGCGCAGTTGGGATCAGCGACTTAAAGACGCCTTTAGACAGATGCCACCGTTTGCGTGGGCATCCAGTTGGGATAAACCATCCGATGAACAAAGCGGAGTTTATTAAGAGTTTGCGCTGACAGCACAAAGGGGTAGGCATCCGCCAACCCCATGCTACGATTCAGCGCATTCAAAGTCACCGTTACCCCCGCCCACTCACTAAAACACCATTCGATATCCAGCGCCGCTCCGTTTTGGGTTTCAGGCGCGCGAACTAATCCGTATTCTGATGCAGTCTCCAGCGTGTCTATCATATGCAGATAATGCGCCCAGCACTCTGCCCAGTCTTCCGACGGATGGGACTTTGCATAGGAACTTATCATGTCAGATTGCCATGCAGTATCGACTCCATCGGTATAATAATTCGCCAGACTTTGCTCATAATCGATTCGCTCATCACCAAACAACGAGCGAAATTCCTTCACGTCATTGTCAGCCCAAACTAATCTGTTGAAGTAATAGTGGCCACTTTCATGACGAAAGTGGCCAAGCAATGTGCGGTACGGTTCACCCATTTTTTGTCGCGCTCGTTCGCGCAAGGCGTTATCCGCTTCGGCAAGATTCACAGTAATCAATCCTTTAAAATGTCCCGTAAGAACATGCTCTTCATGGACTCGGGGATTTGATCGCTGATCTTCCAGAAACGCAAACGCCAATCCTGAAGCAGGGTCATCCATTTTATTCTTTACCGGCAACCCTAATTGCAAAAGGGTGTAGATAAGACGCCGCTTCGCTTGCTCCATTGCCCCCCACCATTGCCTTTTTCGCAGACTCTGATAAATGGTCTCAACGCCGGGAACAATCTGATTGAGTCCACAAGAAAGGCAATAGCGGCCTTCCGATGAGGGGACAAGCCAATTGCAAGTATGGTAGTCGATCTCGTTCTGACACAAGCGATAGACCTGCTCTCCACCCACCTCTTTCCACAAATTGGACTGCGTACCATCTGAGTCGACAAGAGGATCAAGGGCGAGCAGAATCCCCTTCTCAGGATCGTAACCAAGCCGCCGCTGACAAGCCGTACACTGCGTATTCTCGAAAAAAATCACCTGACCACAAGTGCAGCGGTAATTCTTCATGGATGAGTTCCTTCGACTGAAGGGACTGCGCGATGTATCGCGCCTTCAGGCAGATTGCTGTTGACCACTGACATTAGGCAGGAACCAAGTTTCTGTGATGCGAGCGTGGATCTCAGCAATTTCAATCTGCAGTTCATCGATATATTCCAACAATCCCTTGGTTAGAAGATGGGCGATATCACCGTCGCACGCCAACGCCCTGGTCTTGGATAACTGAGTCAGCGTGGCCGCATTATTCGGCAGAAATTGCAGGCAGGATTCCAACTTGGAGAGACTGTGCACCAGCGATCGCGGAAACTGTACGTCCTGTAACAGGAAGGTGACGACATCCTCGCCATTGACGCGTTCTAAAACGTGCTGACGATACATCTGGTAGGCACTCAACGAACGCAGAACGCTCATCCAGATAGTATTTTCATAAGGCTCAGCAGGTGAATCAGTCTGCGCGCTAACGCTTGTTAATCCTGGCAGCAATGCGACAGAGCCTACGTCTACAATTCGAGTGGTCATGTCGGCTCGCTCCAAACTGCGCGCGATCCGAATAAAATTATAACCACTGTTGTGACTCATGGCTCCTGCGAAGATACCGGCAATCTGCTGGCAATGTGCGATGACCTGCTGCAGCAACTGGTGACGTGGGCCGCGAGCGACGCCTTTACTTACATTGTCTCTGGCAAACAGATACAGATCGTTGATTTGCTCCCATGCTTCGGTAGGAATGATCTCCCGGGTTGTGCGAGCGTTTTCCCGCGCCAATGCCAGCGAGTGGAGAATCGAGGAATAGCATTTCATGTCGGAGAGTAGAAAACGGATTACTGATCGTTCGTCCGTGGTCTGATATTTCTCATCGAACTCGGGATGACTGCCGGTGATCTCCACCAGTGTATGCCAGCCGATACGCGCGCCTCTGGGTAAATCTAGCAGCAACGTGGAATACACATTGAGAAGTCTCGCCGTGTTCTCGGCGCGCTCCAGATAGCGACCCAACCAATACACTCGTTCAGCGACCCGGGATAACATTTTTCAATGCCCCCCTTCTGAAACAATCCAGGTGTCTTTACTGCCGCCACCCTGAGAAGAATTGACGATATAGGAACCTTTCACCATAGCAACCCTAGTCAACCCTCCGGGTGTCACATAGGAATTTTTGCCCTGCAATATGAAGGGTCGCAAATCAATGTGTCTCGGTTCGGCACCCCGGTCTACCAGCACCGGTGCGGTCGAAAGCGAGATGAGGGGTTGAGCCATATAGTTACGCGGATCGGCTTTGATCTTGAGGGCAAAATCACTGCGCTCTTTTTTACTTGCCTGTGGGCCCATCAGCATACCGTAACCGCCAGATTCGTTAGCCGGCTTCAC
>JBBSPQ010000102.1:0-6879 GCA_038258585.1 Pseudomonadales bacterium | reverse complement strand
TGATACATCAACCCGTGATGTTGTCCGATTTCTTCACCATCGACTGTTTCGATAACACCGGGCTTAGCGGGCAAGTAACGTTGCAGAAAATCTTTGAACTTGCGCTCACCAATAAAGCATATGCCGGTGCTGTCTTTCTTGTCGTGGGTGATAAAACCATGGCGTGCTGCCAGTTCACGCACTTCACTTTTCTCCAGCTCACCGATAGGAAAAAGGCTGCGCTCCAGGCTCGCTTCGTTAACGGCACACAGGAAGTAGCTCTGGTCTTTGTTTGGATCAAGTCCTTTGAGCAGAACCGTCTCTTTGCCGAGGGCATTATCGCGTGTCGTCTTGCGCACGTAATGGCCGGTGGCAATCAAATCCGCGCCGAGTTCCGTCGCGTAATCAAGGAACGCCTTGAACTTGATTTCACGGTTACACAGGATGTCTGGATTTGGTGTTCTTCCCGCGCTGTATTCCTGAATGAAATGCTCGAATACGTTGTCCCAGTATTCCGCCGCAAAATTGGCAGTATGCAAGGTAATGCCCAGCGTTTTGCAGACCGACTCTGCGTCCGCGAGGTCGGCCTTGGCGGTACAGTATTCTGTGTCGTCGTCCTCATCCCAGTTTTTCATGAACAGGCCTTCCACCTGATAACCCTGTTCTTTCAGAAGCAGAGCGGCCACGGAGGAATCTACGCCGCCGGACATGCCGACCATGACTTTGATGGACACATTATTCGGCGCGGAACGTAACTGAGTTGAAGCTGCTGACATAGTTCGAATTTAAGGTATTGAATGAAGTTTGTACTGTTGGTTGCTGGATCTACTCTAAGGTATTTGTTGTATCAGGTTGAGCGGATAACGTATGCCTGCGAGATAGTCATCAATCACCTGCAGGACAACAGGACTGCGCAATTGTTCGCGGCGACTTTCAAGATCGGCTCTGCTCATCCAGATGGCTCTCAAGATTCCGGTGTCGAGGGGCCGTTCCGGAAAATGCTGCACGGTCGTGGCGATAAAACAGCTGCGGATATAGCAATCCCCATTCGAGGCGTTGTGCTGGTAAAGGCCAAGAAGTGCCAGCGGTTTTACCAGCCAAGCGGTCTCTTCCAGCGTTTCGCGTATGGCGGCTTCTTGTAGCGTTTCCTGATTTTCGAGATGTCCGGCCGGTTGGTTATAGACGAGGTTGCCGCCTATTGATTCTTCGACCATGAGAAAAAGGCCATCGTTTTCGACTACCGTTGCCACTGTTTTGTGGGGATGCCACTGCGTCATATTGGTGATCTGTCAGGCTGGTTACAACAAAGGCGCAATCCTACCGCAATTTGAGGCTGATTGCCTCTGCCAATGAGCCTTTAGCGGCTTTTGTGATGTTGAAAGGTACTGCTTTAGCTCACCGTGCATTAAGTGGATAATACCGGCCGTCCTATGACGTGTATTAGTTGGCTTTTTAGTGAATGGAGAAAGACATGAGTGGATTGACGCATCTTGATGCACAGGGCAATGCTCGCATGGTGGATGTGGGCGGTAAGGCCGTGACCAGCCGCTCAGCGACGGCGGTGGCTGTCGTGACCATGTTGCCAACGACTTTGCAGTTGATTGCCAATGGCGGACATAAGAAAGGGGATGTGCTGGCGGTGGCCAGAATTGCCGGTATTCAGGCGGCCAAAAAATGTTCTGACCTGATTCCGCTGTGCCACCCGTTGATGCTCAACTCCGTACAGGTGGACTTCGATCTGGACGTGGCAAATAACCAGATTCATATCACGACGGTGTGCAGCCTAGACGGAAAAACTGGTGTCGAAATGGAGGCACTGACCGCAGCGTCAGTCGCCGCGCTGACGATTTACGACATGTGTAAGGCTGTGGATAAGGGCATGGTGATTGAGAAAATTTGTCTGCAGGAAAAATTGGGTGGAAAGTCGGGTCATTATCTAAGAGATGCTAAATAAGCGACACAGAGTCATTAACGAATCTCCACCGATCGGGAGTGCATTTAGAATGCTGACAATCAATTATTTCGCCAGCATCCGTGAGGAGCTTGGCACCGGCACAGAGTCATACCCATTGCCTGCGCAGATCAGGACTGTGGGCGATCTCATCGACAGTATTGTCGATGACAGGGGTGAACCGTGGACTGCATTGCAAGACAGTTCTCGTGTGCTGGTGGCGGTTAATCAGACCATCGTCGACAGGGCTTGCGAATTGGACGGTGATGAGGAAATTGCATTCTTCCCACCAATGACAGGAGGTTGAATTTGATTTCTGTGCAGCGAGACGATTTTGATATAGCAGAACAGTATCGGGCTTTGCGAGAAGAAGGGAGTAATGCCGGAGGTATTGCTACGTTCACCGGCTTGGTGCGGGAGTTTTACGATCCGGAGACCGTTAAGAATACGGAGCCCCGTGTGGAATCTCTGACGCTGGAGCACTATCCTGGGATGACCGAGAAGGTACTGGCCGATATCGTCGCCAAGGCCCGTGCCCGCTGGGATGTGCTTGCCTGCCGTGTCATTCACCGTATTGGGGAGTTGCATGCAAGCGATCAGATTGTCTACGTGGGTGTCGCAAGTACTCACAGAGGCGATGCCTTTGCCGCCGCCGAATTCATCATGGATTACCTGAAGACCAGCGCGCCATTCTGGAAAAAACAGAACACCTCTGCTGGTTCGGAATGGATTGAAAGTCGAACTGCGGATCATGTGGCGAGAGAACGCTGGAATGATGAACAGGGCTTAGACGTCCAGCAGTAGCGATTCACCGGGTTGCAGGTCTCCGAGAGACCAGGATCCGATACTGTGGCGAATCAGGCGCAGAGTCGGAAATCCCACAGCGGCGGTCATACGCCTGACTTGCCTGTTCCTGCCTTCGAATAGAGTCAACGCCAACCACGATGTGGGAATTTTTTTGCGTTCCCGTATGGGCGGGGTGCGGGGCCAGAGAGCTGGTTTGGGGAGCGATTGCGCCTGAGCGGGCCGAGTCATCCCATCCTTGAGCATGACTCCCTTGGTCAGTTTCTCCAGCGTTTCTTCATCCACAATGCCTTCTACCTGCGCCCAGTAAGTCTTGGCCATCTTGTAGTTGGGGTCGCTGATTTTTTGCTGCAATTTGCCGCAGTCTGTTAGCAGAAGGAGTCCTTCGGAGTCGCGATCCAAGCGGCCAGCAGGGTAGAAGCCGGGCAGTTTGATGCAGCTTGCAAGAGTAGGGCGTCCGCTGTCGTCAGTGAACTGGGAAAGCATATCGTAGGGTTTATTTAGAAGGATGAGGCCGGTCATTTTTGTCCTGATTGCGCCGTCATGGTGCATTTGTGATCCCGTTGGGCGGCTATTCTAACAAAGCCCGTGCTGCTATAATGCCGCGCAAAATAACGTTGAAGGAAATACTATGACGAACGCACCGACGATTATCTACACCATTACCGATGAAGCGCCTGCGCTGGCAACTTATTCCCTATTGCCAATCATTCAGGCCTTTGCCAAGCCCGCTGGCGTTGGTGTTGATACCAAGGATATTTCACTTGCCGGTCGCATCATCGCCAATTTCCCCGATAAATTGGCTGCCGATCAAAAACAGTCCGACGCCCTTGCTGAACTGGGTGAGCTGGTGAAAAAGCCGGAAGCCAATATTATCAAGTTGCCTAACGTCAGCGCCTCTATTCCCCAATTGCAGGCTGCCATTAAGGAGCTCCAGACTCATGGCTACGATATCCCGAATTATCCAGAAGATGCCAAGACTGATGCAGAAAAAGACATCAAGGCACGTTATGCAAAAATCCTTGGCAGTGCAGTAAACCCTGTGTTGCGAGAAGGCAACTCTGATCGTCGCGTTGCTGCGCCAGTGAAAGAATATGCGAAAAAGAACCCACACTCCATGGGCAAATGGTCTGCTGACTCGAAGTCCCACGTCGCCCACATGAGCGATGGTGATTTCTATTCCAGCGAGAAGTCTGCTGTTATTACTGCGGCTGATCAGGCGAAAATTGAATTTGTTGCTGAAGATGGTGGTGTCACAGTACTGAAAGAGAAGACCGCTTTGCAAGCCGGAGAAGTCATTGATGCGTCGGTGATGCGATGTGCAGCTTTGCGCGAATTCTTCGCAGACCAGATCGCGGACGCTCAGAAAAATGGTGTCCTGCTATCGCTGCATTTGAAAGCCACGATGATGAAGGTATCTGACCCGATCATGTTTGGTCACGCCGTTACAGTTTATTTCAGTGACGTGTTCAAAAAACACGCGGCGACCTTCAAAGAACTCGGTGTTGATCCAGCTAACGGACTTGGCGACGTTTACGAAAAAATCAAACAACTTCCTCAGGCTCAGCGCGACGAGATTGAAGCGGATATTCAAGCGGTTTACAAAAATCGTCCTGCTCTCGCGATGGTGGATTCTGATAAAGGCATCACCAACCTTCATGTACCGAGTGATGTCATCGTTGACGCATCAATGCCAGCTGCGATCCGCGCATCGGGTCAAATGTGGGGTACGGATGGCAAATTGCACGACACCAAGGCAATGATTCCGGATCGCTGTTATGCCGGTATTTATCAGGAAACTATCGATTTCTGCAAAAAGAATGGTGCATTCGATGTGAGCACAATGGGCAGTGTAGCTAACGTTGGTCTTATGGCACAGAAAGCGGAAGAGTACGGTTCGCACGACAAGACTTTCAAGATCGCTGGCAAAGGTAAAGTTCGTGTAGTCGACAGCAAGGGTGCCGTGATATTCGAACACAACGTTGAAGCAGGCGATATCTGGCGTATGTGCAAGACCAAAGATCTGCCAATTCAGGATTGGGTGAAACTGGCTGTCAGCAGAGCCCGTGCGACCAACACACCGGCCGTTTTTTGGCTCGACCAAAATCGCGCTCACGACGTGAAACTGATCGAAAAAGTGCAGAAATATTTGGGTGATCACAACACGGACGGATTAGAAATTCTAATCAAGTCTCCTGTTGAGGCGATCAAGTTCTCGCTAGATAGAATCAAGGAAGGCAAAGACACGATTTCGGTTACCGGCAACGTGCTGCGCGATTATCTAACAGATTTGTTCCCGATTCTTGAACTTGGCACCAGCGCCAAAATGTTGTCCATCGTACCGTTGTTGGCCGGCGGCGGCCTGTTTGAAACAGGCGCGGGAGGATCGGCTCCGAAGCACGTTCAGCAATTCGTGGAGGAAGGTCATCTGCGCTGGGATTCGCTCGGCGAGTTTTTGGCACTAGCGGTGTCATTGGAAGATCTGGGTGTCAAGACAGATAATAAGAAAGCCTTGGTTCTGGCTGATGCGTTGACCACCGCGACAGGTCTATTCCTTGACAACGATAAGTCACCTGCCCGCAAAGTCGGGCAGCTTGATAATCGTGGCAGTCACTTTTATCTGGCGCTGTATTGGGCTCAGGCTCTTGCAAAGCAAACCAAAGATGTGGAGTTGCAGAGCCGATTTGCTCCCCTAGCCAAAACTCTGGCAGATAATGAAGCAGCGATTGTTGCGCAATTGAATGGGAGTCAGGGCAAGAGTGTGGATATCGGCGGTTACTATCAGCCAGATACACAAAAAGCGTCCACCACGATGCGCCCAAGCGCGATTCTGAATGCTGCTCTCACTGGATTTTAAGAAAGCGGGTTGCAGGGCAGACCTAAACTCCGGCAACAATCTTCATCAGCGGATGAAGGGTGGTGTCGGAGTCTGGTTTTAATGAACTCGACTGGTTAGTTCAAGAGGCTCAGCTGTCGCCGATGGCATGCCCGTTTCCGTTAGGCTGCGGCTCCTGATCAACTGCGCGAATGTTCGAGGCGTGCAGCCCTTTCGGACCTTCGATGGTGTCAAAGGACACTGTCTGGCCAGCCTTCAGAGTTTTATAACCATCCATTCCGATTGCTGAGTAGTGTGCGAACAAATCGTCACCACCATTGTCAGGAAGAATGAAACCAAAGCCTTTTGCATTGTTAAACCACTTCACTTGCCCCGTACTCATGGCAATACTCCCGTGTAACTTGTTGTTGTAATTTTTATACGCGTGGCCGCGCAACTATACTTAGGATAAGCACATGCAAGTGCCTCGTATAGCGCACTGCAAGAATGATGTCAACCTGTGTATGTTTAGCGAGTTTGCCAATTTGCAACATTCTGCAACAGACTTTAGGGCGAAATCAACCCGCATTTATGTCGCTGTGCGGTTGTACGCAGGGCGCTAAATTTTTTCCCATACGGCTGATTTTCAGGCGTATCATTAGGCTGCATGTGGCGCTTAAGATGTGGGTGTCGCAAGTAGAAAACAGGTATATATGAAACTTGGAAATCAGGTTCAGGAATAGACTGACAATGTTAGGGTACAGCAATAGAACGTCCGGCAATGAAGGATATGGTAATAACGGGTATGGCTATGACGGGTCTGGCTATAAAGAGTCCGCTGAATTGAACGGAATGCGATGGCCGACAGATCCTTCTATGGCAAGTTGGGGCTCGGGTTCAGACGACAGCGGTGCGGACGATGATCGCGACTCCGGTCTTGCAACTGCGATCAACCGGCCCAAGGTTACACAGCCTCCACTTTATAAAGTGGTCTTGTTCAACGATGACTATACCCCTATGGATTTCGTGGTGGAGGTGTTGTGCTCATTCTTTTCCCTGAACGTCGAGAAGGCAACGCAGATCATGTTGAAGGTGCACACAGAAGGAAAGGCAGTCTGCGGCGTATTCAGTAAGGACGTCGCAGAGACGAAAACGCAACAGGTAAACGACTACTCGCGCGAGTGCGAGCAACCGCTTCTTTGTAATGTGGAAGTAGACAGATAAACGGAAGACTAACTATGTTGAGCAAAGATCTCGAAATCACGTTGAGCAGTGCTTTTTCCGGAGCCCGGAAAAAACGTCACGAATACATGACCGTGGAGCATTTGCT
>JBBSPQ010000101.1:0-6897 GCA_038258585.1 Pseudomonadales bacterium | reverse complement strand
GATAGAAAAACGAAAAGAGCAATGACAAAAGCTTGAAGCGTTTTGTTATCGTGATTACGAGCATAATAATAATCATCCCTATAGCTGGGACCGAAATCGACGGTAAAATAGCATTGTTGTACATGAAAATATTTACATAAGGCCCAACCAGAAAATACAACAACATGGATAGCGCAGAAAGCCGTCCCAATTGCTGGCTTTCTTTCAGCATGTCAACAGTGCCTTCTTCGGGCACAGATAAGGCCATCTCGGCCGCTCCGTATATACAAGAAGAACCAAACACAAGGACAATAAAATCAAGGAACGACCATTGTTCGATTGCGCGCAATCCCCACCCGACCCACCAGAGTTGGAGAATATACAGCATGATGCTGCCCGCCCAAATTGTAGAGGACCAATGAAAAATGACGCGACTATGAGCGCGCGTGATCATTGCAGCGTTGTGCAAAAGACGTGTGATAGCCAAACCTAAAATGATCGACACGGCGACAAAGATGTATTCATGTTGAGTCATCATTTAGCCCTCAACAAGGCCAAAAGTGCCAGAAGCGCCGTAACAAATTCATATCCCAATGCCCCATAGCTATAGTTGGTAACAGGATCAGGTGCGCTGAGTAAAGCGAATAAGCGCCCCAGTGCCAAGGTTCCGATTGCAAGAACGAGAAATAGAAGCCCTGAACGATAGAACTGCGGCTTTAGGAATGCTATTGCGCAGAAGATTCCTAACCCTGTTTGCAATCCGCCGTACATCGCGCCGATTTCGGTAAAAGCATCCCCGCTGGTCATTATCAAGCCAGCAAAATCTGCCGGTATTGCGGGCGAGAAGAGGCTAGGGATGCCATACCCGATGAATGCAAGAGTGGAAATTAGCAAAACAGTTTTGCCCAACAACATAATGAACCATCTGATCTTCGAAGATTGGCTCAGTGTGGCATGCAATAGGTAATGCAGCAACGCTACATTCCGAGCAAGAGATCTTTTTAAGTGGTGACAGTTCGGTTAACCGCACACTTATAATTTAAAGACAATATAGCTTCCTATTTCTACTGACGCTTTAAGTTTTACTGGAGCAGATCATTATCCTCACATAATGATTATGGGATTTGCCGCAACATCTGTCCTGTTCATGGGGCTCTTCTTTTTCTACCGCAGATTAATTACTTTCAGTTCTAGAAAGCGGCCAAAAATTCCAATTCAGCGACCACAATTCACGCCCGCTATGCCGTATACATATGGCTGCAATTTTTCATCGCACCCTTAGGGGAGCCTCATTTGTGATACGACACCTAAAGTCTGGTGACCCGGATAATGCTGTAAGGCAGGTAGATGCCGGACATGTCAAATTTGTGTTGATGTATAGGTTGTTTAACGCCACTTAGCCGGCATCTTGAAAGGGCGCGAGTACGATGATTCGTTTGAGAATGAGCTCTCATCACGGTTTAAAAGCACATCAAGGAGTAAGGTATAAACAATGTTTCTATTCGTCAGCGACTTTAAGCTTTACTTAAGCTTACTAGACCAATCTGAAGCGCACTTTGTTATCAGCATGAAAGAAATCATTTCTATGGATAAATCAGTTTCAAACCGCGTTCCACCTATCGTCCTTTCTTACTGGATAATAAAAGTCGCATCTACAACGCTGGGCGAGACGGGTGCAGATCATTTTTCTCACACCATGAATATGGGTTACGCAACAACATCTCTGTTGTTCATGGGCATTTTTCTTTTCTTTCTGTTGATCAAATTGGCGATAAGAAAATACGATCCTGTCATCTACTGGCTGGTTTTCACGTCTACCAGCATTGTCGGCACGGCCATGTCTGATTTTATGGATCGCACCTTGGGATTGGGGTATCTGTGGGGATCTGTGATTTTGACGATTGGACTACTGTTAACACTGGCGTTCTGGCACTTCTACGAGAAGTCCATTTCAGTTGAAAATATCACCACACTACGATTGGAGATTTTCTATTGGGTGGCGTTTCTATTCGCCAATACACTTGGTACTGCTGCTGGGGATTATCTGGCGGATGACGCAGGGCTAGGATTTGCGATGAGCGCGGCCTTAATAAGCGGTATTTTAGGGATTACTGTTCTTCTCCATTCATTCACTGAAATTTCGCCAATATTATTGTTCTGGATTGCTTTTGTCTTTACCCGACCGTTTGGGGCGACATTCGGGGATTTTTTGACTAAATCTGCGGATCAAGGAGGTTTGGATTTTGGCACCCTCGGGTCTTCTGTTCTATTTATGATCATGTTGGTGATTTTTGTTGGATGGGAACATAGAGCGCATAAGGAAAGGATAAGATGATCTTTAGATTCCTTCGCAGGAGTACGCGAGATAGACCGGCTGTGTATTTTGCGCTGCTACTTTGCTTAGGTGGACTCTTTGCCTTTGCAAGTTTGGCGTCCGAGGTGCTGGAAGGTGAAACCCTAAAGTTTGACACTTTCATTCTGCTCCTGTTCCGTGACTCGGCTGATCATAATAATCCTCTCGGCCCGCCTTGGCTCCACGAGATGATGCGCGACATTACGGCTCTTGGCGGAACTTTCGTTTTAGGAATCATTACTCTGGGCGCGGCTTTATATATGATTGCATGGCAAAAATACAGGGAAGCGCTGTTCGTAATAATCTCTATTGGTTCTGGCGTTCTATGTAGCAATATTCTTAAACTTGGCTTTAACAGACCGCGTCCTGATCTGGTGCCCCATGAATCCATTACCTATATGGCCTCCTTTCCAAGTGGCCACTCTCTTATGGCTGCGGTTGTCTATCTCACGCTTGGTACATTTCTGGCCGAAGCCCATCCCGTCCAGCGGGTAAAATTTTATACCATGGGTTTCATGGTTTTAATAACGGCGCTGGTCGGAGTGAGCCGCCTGTACTTGGGTATACACTGGCCGACCGATGTCTTGGCGGGGTGGATCGCGGGTGGTGTTTGGGCGTTACTTGCGTGGCTTATTCACCTAAAAATAGAACTCAAAACTTAACCTATAGTGAAATGATCGGTGGAAACAGTGCCCCGGGTTATTTAAGATCGCCTTCCCGATGTGCCGATGCATAATTTTCATTTATTGGTTCCTGGTCAAACGCCACAACCCTTGCTTATGTGAACCGACCGTTGTAACAATTCTCGACTGCTAAGGATCAAGCGATGCCGCATAGGCCGCGAGGGCGACTATTTCTGCGGTCTCAAGTTTCGCGACAGCTTCTGCCATCAATGGTGACCAGAGCCCGTGGCGGGTGCCAGTTTTGAAATCGTGTAGCTGCCGAATCAGATAACTGGGAGAGCGCCCGGCCAGGCGTGGCACTGGGCCCAAACCTTCCAATGTGGCGCCGTGGCAATTGATACAGGCAACGGTATTACCATTGCCGCCAGTGTTGGCCAACGCGCCCCCCGCTGCGATGCTGCCAACTGGCGCATAGGCGATAAAACCCGAGCGTGCGTCCCGCACCTCTGTACGCTCCAGGTCTTGTGATACTTCGATGATGCGCTGACCTATGGCCTCCGTCCCGACACCTTCGCGCACTATATACATGGAGCCCCCGACGCGGGTTCGCGGAACAGTGTCGGTCTCGATGACCTCTATCCAAGGCACTGGCTTGATGCTGGAAAAATATTCCGCTGCACTGGCAACCTCTTCTGGCGTCGCCGCGATACCAATGGCGAGCATGGCGTTAGCGGGCCCATGCAGGGGTTCGGAACTGGAACGCAGCCCTGCCCGGTAGTCGGCCATTTGCTGTTCGATGTAAGTCTTCGACAAACCGATCAGGCTGACCATCGTCTGGTGCCGGAGTAGCTCCGGCGTCGTTCAAGGCGTAGGAAAACGGGTAGGGCGTGCTGGGCATGCGAGGCGCGGCATCCTGAGCCATGAGCGGGGCTGAAGAAAGCGTGAGGAAGGTTGAGACAATCACTGCCGTGATTCTGCTGGCCCTGCGCAGCTTGAAAAGCGGGTCGAACATTTCAATGGTAGTTTTAATTATCGGCGCTCATATTGATAGATGAATACGCCCATATTCTAGATTGGCACTTTGGATAAACGCAAACTGACCGTTATCTGGTTGAATCAAAGGAATACGCCAAGGAAAGCCGTTGATTGTTAGAACTGAAAGCTTGTCCTCAACGCAGATTCCCCTTACCCTTTCACACCTTCCATCCTCCCCTGAACTGACGCAAGCAAGGCTCCATGCACTGCACTATCAATGACATAAAAGAGATGGCTCCCGGGAAAACCTTCGACCGTGGGTTGCAGTACTTCCATGGACGACGCGCCAAGATTATCGGCAATTTTCCCGAAGAGTCTCGGTTTATTGCCGAGGTTCAGGGTTCTGGTCGCAATGTTTATCGAGTTCAGGTGACACTGGACACTGTCTTGGAGGGTGACTGTAGTTGCCCAGTGGGTTTCGATTGCAAGCACGCTGTTGCAGCCGCCTTACAGTGGCTGCAGGACCCTGCGTTACAGAAGCAGACCGCGCAAATATCCGCTTTGAACACGATCGCTGCGAAGAAAACGGCTGCCAGGACAAAACAGACCAAGGCCATTTCCCGCCACATGCCCTCTGCGTTGGATCTCTGGTTGTCTGGGCTACCCGATGCGGTGAATCAGCCAGCCGAGTCATTCAGCAGCGGTCGGTATTACCTGCTTTATGAGCTGGTGATCGTCAAGCAGGAAGTGCGGTTGGGGCTGAAAAAAGCCTACCTAAAAAAAGATGGCGTCTGGAGCCAGATAAAGAATTACGGGCCGGATTATTATTCGCTGCATTGGAAGCGTCAGGACGTGCTGCTGCCGCTGGATATCACCATCCTGCAATTGCTGCCTGAGATGTATGCGTACACGACGGGTGCGTTGAGCGGTGGGGCTGCGCACTTTGCGCTGGAACATATGCTCAAAAGCCAGCGCCTGATGTTTGCCGGGAAGTTTGTCACGCAAGGTCCAGCGGAAACAGCGCATTGGCATTGGGAGCAACGCGACAAGCAGTACCAACTGCAGGCTCGACTCGAAGGGCGCGGCGACTGGTTGCCTGTCTCAACTAGTCCGATGTGTTATCTGGATATTGAGAACGCGGTAGTTGGTGAGCTCGTTACGCCGCTGGATACTCAGCAGTTCGCCTATCTACGCGGCATGCCAGCCGTGCCTGTCGATACTATGCCAGAAGTGGCGCTGAAACTGCGTCAGGTATTAAGCCCGGAGCAACTGGGCGTACCGGTGGAAGTGCCGGAAATTATCGATGTGAATCAGCCGGTGCCATGTCTGACACTAGTGGCGGCGCAGGTATATCCAGACGCCACTTTGCCTGCCGTGTTGCTGCATTTCGAGTACGCCGAGGAGGTATGCGAACCTGCCTACGTGCCAGGCACACGGTTCTTTCACGAGCCTCGATTGGTCGATGGCAAGTATATCCGCGTCGACCGGGACATCGGTCTGGAAGATGACTACGCAGATCATCTCCGCAGCCTTGGTCTCAATCTGTACGGCGTGATTGGCGAGCATCATCATGTATGGTCGCCGGAGCCTGCGCCCCCCGGTGTGCTGATTGCTTTCTGGGAGAACTTTCTGGCCGAGCATGTGCCAGCCCTCGGAGAGCAGGGCTGGCAGGTCACCGTACAGGACGATGTCACATTAAGTGTGAGTCACGCCGCTTTTGATTTCTCATTGCACGACGAATCTAGCCACTGGTTTGAGCTTGCCTTGACGCTACCGTTCAGTGGTGATCGTCAACTCAATACCACCGCTGTGGTGGAGATGTGGCTGAATGAGGGTGCCCCTGAGGAGTTGATGATTTGTCTTGAGGGTGAATGGCTGCGCATTGATACCAAACCGCTGGCTTCCATCCGTGATCTGGTCACGGAGATGTTCCAGCGCAAACAACTTAATAAACCGATTCGTCTAGCCGCTTTTCAGATTGCCCAGCTTCAGGATATTCCGAACCTGGATTATCGCGCTGCGCCTCTCACACGCGAACTGCTACAGCAGTTGCAGAATTTTAGTGGTATAGAATGTGTGACGGTGCCGCCTCGGCTACAGGCCACGCTGCGACCGTATCAGCAAGAAGGACTTGATTGGCTGGCGTTCCTGCATCGTTACAGCTTGGGCGGCATTCTTGCAGATGATATGGGGCTGGGTAAAACCTTGCAGGCACTGGCCCTGTTGCAGCATTTGAAGGACGGCAATGCCTTGACCAAACCGGCGCTGATTCTTGCGCCGACCAGCTTGACTGGAAACTGGATGCACGAGGCCTCTCGGTTTACTCCGGACCTGACGGTCACGCTGATTCATGGCCCCGCACGCGCCGATGCCTTCAAAAAGATCAAACGCAGTGATGTAGTGATCACCACTTATCCCTTGCTGCTACGCGATAGCAAGTTGTATGAAGAGCACGACTTCAGCCTGTTGATTCTGGACGAGGCGCAGGCAATCAAGAATCCGAATACCAAAATTTTCCAATGTGTTCGCAATTTGAAAGGTCAGATGCGTTTGTGTTTAACAGGTACCCCTCTGGAGAATCATCTGGGTGAGCTGTGGGCGTTGATGGATTTTGTTCTGCCTGGGCTGCTCAGTGGGCGCAAGACGTTTCAACAACAGTATCGCAACCCGATAGAGAAAAGCGGTGATCATGAGCGTCAACAAGAATTGGCACGCCGGGTCGCCCCCTTTATGCTTCGGCGCACCAAGAATCAAGTGGCCAAGGAATTGCCTGAGAAGACTGAGATAATTCAGTACGTCGAATTGCAGGGCAAACAGCGTTCGCTGTACGAGAGCATCCGCGTCAGCATGGAGAAACGCATTCGCGATTTGGTGGCCAGTCAGGGCATGCAACGAAGTCACATTCAGTTTTTAGATGCCTTGCTAAAACTGCGTCAAGCCTGCATTGACCCGCGTCTGGTCAAGCTC
>JBBSPQ010000100.1:0-6913 GCA_038258585.1 Pseudomonadales bacterium | reverse complement strand
CATGTTCCCGTTAAAATGCCATCACTATCTATTACGCCAGTTGTCGGCTTCACTCCTACACGCCCATGCAGCGCTGCACGCGATCTAATAGACCCCCCTGAATCGCCACCAAGCGAGCCGAGCGACATTGCTGCGGCGATCGCAGCAGCAGAACCACCACTAGATCCTCCCGGAATGAACTCTACATTTAGTGGGTTCAGGCATCGTCCAAAATGCCGGTTGTCGGTTGTCTGCCCCAATGCCAACTCGTCCATATTGGTTTTGCCAATGACGACAGCCCCCGCAAGTTCTAGCAAATCAACAACTCGAGCATTTTTTACTGCGGGCATTGCGCCCGGAAACGCCGTTCCACCAGTAGTAATAGAGCCGGCGACGTCAATAACATCCTTCAACGCAACTGGTATGCCTTCAAGTGGTCTTGGTGAGTATCCAGACTTCAGCAACTGCTGCGACTGTCTTGCTGCCCGACGCGCGGTTGTCTCCGTCAGCGAGATGAAAGCTCGCACTGATGGATTTTCACTTTTGATTTTAAAGATGAGGCACTCTGTATATTCAACTGGACAGAGGCGTCCGGAGTGAAACGCGGCTATCAGCTCAGAAAAGGTATTTGCCTCTGCGGTCACTGCTACGTCACTTTTTTAATAGAAAGGGCCGCACTAGCAGGGACGACGTGCGCTGGTGCGATTGTTTTGATGCGGCGAACCCGTGCCCTTGCCGCCAACCAGAATGGAAGAATATCGGCTAGTTGATCCGGCGCAATTTTCCTCCCTGCACAGCCCAACAAAATCGCTAGTTCCGTTTCGTGATCCATTTCGCCTCGCATTCAACTTTTGCAACTTGCGTTGGTTTGACCAGTGTCCGCGATACGCGATTAGAATTCGCCTCTCGCTCAGTCTGCCAAAATGCGCGCAGAGTCTGGCTTCCACATCGCATAGGCTTCCTGACCTCTGGAAAGTGAGAATGATGCTGGAGCAAAGGCGCGCACCTCCTTCCCCCCTTTGGTCACGAAGATCACAATCAGACGGTGACCTTGAAAGAGGACGTCTTGGATTATGCCGGGAATACCTGCGACGTTCCTAGAAATTATCACATACTCTGGCCGCACAGCGACGGTAACGTCGCTACCAATAGTAGCCTGTCCCGTTGCAGTCAGAGAGTAACCCTCCACCGCTACTTCAACGCGATCGCTGGATGCAGTTCGAACCTTTCCTGGAAGCAGGTTTGTAGTCCCGAGGAACGTAGAAACGAATTGCGATTGCGGATGCATGTATACATCCCGTGGCGGTCCGATCTGTAGGATGCGACCGCTTTGCATTACCGCAACTCGATCTGACAGGGTCAGCGCTTCTTCTTGATCGTGAGTCACGAAAACTGTGGTCACACCGACGTTCTTCTGTAGCAGCCGTAACTCGACCTGCATCTCTTCCCGCAAATTTTTATCCAGAGCCGAGAGCGGCTCATCGAGCAGTAAAATCGCCGGCTCGATCACCAGTGCCCGCGCAAGAGCCACGCGCTGCTGCATTCCGCCAGATAGCTGGGCAGGATATCGGTCGCCGACATTGCTTAAGCCCACCTTATCGAGAGCACGGGACACGCGAGCGGCTATCTCAGATCGCTGCACTTTCCCTACCTTTAATCCATAGCCGACGTTTTCTGCGGCGGTCATATGTGGAAAAAGCGCGTAGTTTTGAAACACAACACCGAAACGACGCTGGTATGGAGCTTGGGTCGTGATGTCACGGTCATCGCAAAGAATGCGACCGCCGTCTGGTCGAAGAAAGCCCGCGATCAGGCGAAGTAGAGTTGTCTTCCCGCAGCCTGAGGGTCCGAGTAAGCTAACAAACTCACCACCATTTACGGTGAGGCTTACATTTTCTACAGCTCGATTGTTCCCGTATCGGACCGAGACATCCTCAATCCTTAGGCTCGAGGTTTTTTGTACCATGTTACTTCCACCAAAAAGCCCAGCCTGCGTTTGAAAGCGCATTTACAGAAGCAAGCCTCATTATTTGTTTTCATGAAGTGAAGTCGCCGCCACCTTCTCGAGTCCCATGAATTTCTCGACCAACAACATCATACAGCCCATAAATACCACCAGCATCGCCGAGACAGCAGCCAGTGTTGAACTCAGCCCGGTATCGGCCGCTTCAATGTAGAGCAGACCTGGCAGTGGAATTGAGCCGGGCGCTGACAGAAAGATTGATAGCGTGACATTGTCAAACGACATGACGAACGCCATGATCGCGCCCGCCACAATACCGGGACGAACAAGAGGAATGGTCACATCGAACAAGACACGAGCGGGTTTTGCGCCGAGGCTCAAAGCGCAATCTTCAAGATTCCGGTCAACCTTCATCGCCGCCGCCTGGATTGTGCGAATAGCATATGGAGCGCAGACGGCAGCATGAGCCAACACAAGCGGCATCATGCCTTTGAAAGCTCCCATCTGGCTGAAGTACTGCAACAGGCCCAGAGCTAGAGCCAATTCAGGTATTATGATGGGCGAAAGGAAGAAGGATTGAAGTGCCGCCTTTCCAACAAATTCCGTTCTTGCGATCGTGATGCCAACTGTTGTCGCTATCACTAGCGAAAGCGTAGTCGCGAAGAACGCTACTTGGATGCTGAACTTGAATGCCTCCCAATATCGAACCAACTTTCCGGTCTCGGTGAACCAGCGCAGCGTGAAACCCTGCGGAGGAAATGACAAGTACGAGGTTGGCGAAACACTCGCCATCAGCACGACAAGCAAAGGAGCCAAGATGAAAAAGCAAATCAACGCGATTAGAAGGCCGAAAGCTGCGGTCTGTAGCCCGCCAAGTCCCTTCGTCATCGCCCGACTCCTTTGAGAAGCCGCTTTCGCATCACTCGCTCGAACAGAAGCGTCATACCCAGGACTGCTGCCAACAAGACCATGGCTATGGCCGAGCCTAGTGCCCAGTTAAAGGTGGTTTGGAATTGTTGAAGAGCGAGTATCGGTAGCGTCATCACCACCTGGCCGCCTAAAAGTACCGGGGTAATGAACGAACCAACTGCCAAGATGAAAACGAGGATTACTCCCGCCACTACACCAGGGATAACAAGCGGTAGCACAATGTCGATACTGACCCGAAAAGGCGTTGCCCCTAACGTTGTCGCCGCGTCCTCGAGACTCTTATCGATTGAATGTAGAGAGCTAAGTATCGACAGAACCATAAACGGCAAAAGGACGTGCACCATGCCGATGATCACGCCTGTCTCATTGAAAATGAACCGGATTGGACGATCAATGATGCCAAAGTAGAGCAGGAAAGAATTGACCAGACCTTTGTTGGACAGCAGGACCACCCAACCATAGGCGCGCACTACGACGCTAACTAGAATCGGAGCCAGCGTGATGAACAGAACCAGTGCCCTTACCCGCGTTTTTGAGCGCCAAATAAAGATCGCCAAAGGAAAGCCGAGCAGAAGAGTACATACAGAGACCCAACACCCAATTCTGAATGTGACGAAAAGCGTTTCAAGAAATATCGGATTGGTAAACACCTCTGCGTAGTTGTCAAATGATAGGCCGACTCCGAATACGCGACCGCGCTCCGGAACGGACAGACTCATTCGAAGCAACAGAAAGAGCGGCCACGCAACAAGTGCTAAGAAAAATGTAGTCGGCAGCGCGAGGACAATGTACGGCCCCCACGGCCTACCAATGGTCCTCATAACGACAAATCATTGTGTATAGTCCAAACCATTGCCCAGTCGCGATTTGAGTAACCAGATATTCAGCCACGCATGAGCGGACGAATCTCGGCATTCCAGCGGGTCAACCAAGCGCCCTGGTTTGCTGTGGTGAACTTCCAGTCCCAATTGTTGCTTCGCAGAACCTGATCGAAGCTGAGAATCTTACCTTTCAGATCATCAGGAAGGACGGCACGGCGGCTACAGGGAATGTAGCCGTCAGATCGGGCGTAAGCAATCGAGAGTTCTGGATCGTATATTAAGCCGATCATCTTCTCTACCAGATCGACGTTCTGAGTCCCTTTCACAGCGTGATATGCCTGAGGGTAGAGAAAGGCCCCTTCCTCCGGAAAAATAAATTGAAGCGGCATTCCCTCCTGCGCCGCTTTGTGCGCAGTGTAGCTATACCACGTCGCTAACGAAGCAATTCCCTGCTGGAATTTTGTAAGCGCGTCCGAGGTCGTGCCGTAGAAACCAGCAAGCTTTGGCGCCAATTCTTTCAGCTTCTGAAAAGCCACATCAATATTGTGCTGATCGCCTGTCCAAGCATGGGACATCGCTGCCAATGTGATCTGCCAGTGGCTGATCCCGCCGATCATCAGCTTGTTGTGATATTGTGGATCCCACAGCGCTTTGAATGAACGGGGCGGCACCTTTATTGCTGAGGTGTCACAGACAATTCCCCAAGCTCCGAGATTCACGTACGGGGCGTACCCGTCCGGGTCGTGCAAGAACTCAGGAACATCAGCGATATTGGCAATATTGTTGTAGTTGACCTTCTCCAATACTCCTTCAGCTTTGCCGATCAACCACCCGCCCTGAAAAGTGACCACACAGTCCAAAGTGGGGCGGGCGCGCTCAGCAAGAATGCGGTTCATCAATTCCGTGCCGCCACCAAAAACTGGCACGACCTCGACATTGTGACGTTGCTCGAGATGTCGCAGGATTGCATTGTAGAAAGCTTCGTAGCTAACACCGCCGTTTGTACCGATGATAAACCGGCGTGGAGCTGCGCGAACGACATTCGGCATGGCAATTGAAGCAGCCATTGCCGCGGCGCCGGCGAGAACAGAGCGGCGAGTTGGGCTTCCATATCTCATATTCATCTCCAAAATCGAGTGTTAGGAAATTTCCTATTATTAGTCAGCATGCTCCAACAGACACAGCAAACAACCAGAGAATTCTCATCATGCTGATGTCAAATCGGCATCTCTAATAGGACCCCACTAAAAACAGGGTGGTTGCGCAAGCTTTGGTCGATTGGAAGCAGATTTTGGGGACGTCGCGCACTAACAATCAGCCTAATGCTTTCCGGCAAATACATCCTGCCATATCGTAAACCCTGACAGAGCGACGTCTTAGCGTCATCATTTAGAAGATCGGTTCCGTCGGACACGGTTTCAACCTCTGTTGGTGCGCTATTTCAAATCCAGAATGAAATCCTTACGCGAAGTGCATACAGATGTCCCACAGGTGAAGCGTTTCTTGATGGACTCGGCCGTGCACGATCAGGCCGTCACGCAACATGATGTGGCAACAATAGCGCTGCTAGTAGGTATGGTGGCGCGTACTTCGATTTCCTCGGGATTCGCGACGAGAATGGCGACAACGAAACGTCGCGCCACTTCCTTCTTGGCCTCGAGGGATCCTGCTTTGGACATCACAAGTACCTCTTGCTGATACCACGCCGGAGCGGGCGGCGAGAAAATTGTGGTAACTTACTATGCAGCGTGAATCCGTGACTGAACAGCATGAGCTGGCCAACCCGCATTAAGAACAAGAAAGCCGTCGCAGACACAGGCAACGATGCGGCCAACGGGGCGCAGAGCCTGACGCGCGCTATCGGCCAGATGGCTCAGACCATTCCAGTGAGGCAATCCTTTCAAACAGTCTACCAGTTTGACGATGGCATTCGCTTCGTTTCACTTGTTGGCGACAATTCCGACCAGTGGACTGGGCTAGCGCGGAGACACCTTTGAGTCATCGCAACTAGAGCGGCGTGCGCTCGGCAAAGTGCATCAGCACGCCCTGCGTATCGCGCCGGTCCATGAAGGCGATCAACCCGTTGCGACCGCCGGGACGGGCGACGGGATCGATCATCTTGATGCCGGCGGATTTAACCTCGTCGAAGCCGAGATTGCCCGGATCGACCGCCAGATCGGCGCCATTATTCAGGCAGTCAAGGACGGGATGTATCATTCGGCGCTGAAGGCTGAACTGGCGTCGCTCGAAGCCCGCAAGGGCACGCTCGAGCAGGATCTGGCGCCACAGCCGGCCGCAGCCATCATCCATCCCAACCTGCCCCAGCTTTATCGCCGCAAGGTCGAGCAACTGCACCAGGCTTTGCTGCAGCCCGACACGCGGGCCGAGGCGGCCGAGGTCTTGCGCGGCCTGATCGAGCAGATCCGCCTGATACCCGAGGGTGAGCACCTGGCAATCGAGCTGTACGGAACGATTGCCGGGATCATGGCGGCTGCAAACAAAACCGCCGCCCAACGGGTTGCGTCGGGCGGCGGTTCGACAGTGTTGGTAGCGGGGCCAGATTTACCGCTCGCTGCGCTTCGCGTTGCTCTTGCGCGATCGCTTCGGGCGATCGCTTGAGCCGAACAGTCATCTCATTCACTGAACCTCACAGCGAACATCAAAACGCCGGCCCAAGGGCCGGCGTTTTGATGTTGGTTGCGGGGGCCAGATTTGAACTGACGACCTTCAGGTTATGAGCCTGACGAGCTACCGGGCTGCTCCACCCCGCGTTAGAGGCGACTGAAGGAACATTGTCGGGCTGGTTGGTGTGAAGGGGTTTAGTTGCGTGGTCATGGAAGACCTGGCGATGACCTACTCTCCCGCACCTTAAGATGCAGTACCATCGGCGCTGAGGGTTTTCACGGCCGAGTTCGGGATGGGATCGGGTGTATGCCCCTCGCCACAACCACCAGGTCGTCGATAACCACGCGTGTATCTTGCCCGGCGCGCTAGTGCGCCGGGTTTGTTGCCCGGCATAGCAGGATGCCGGGTTGATTTGACGATGCTTTCGCATCGTCACCGTCAATGGCGTTCGGTTTCTTCCAAGCCGCCATCAACTGTTTTGCGAGTAGATTTTCAGAGTGTCTTGGTGCAGGGACATGTTTGCCGCTGCACGGGACGATAACAATCAAGCCGATCGAGCTATTAGTACCGCTTAGCTCAATGCATTGCTGCACTT
>JBBSPQ010000099.1:0-6940 GCA_038258585.1 Pseudomonadales bacterium | reverse complement strand
TATGTCGATGAGGTGTATCAGAGCTCTGTGGCTCAAGGTGGCAGCGGCGTTTTTGACACTGAGCGGGTTGAGGTATTGAAGGGCCCGCAAGGCGGATTGTATGGACGTAACACAAGTGGTGGCGTCATACGGCAATTGACACGTCGGGCTGAGCTCAATAATCAGGACGGATATGTGAGTGCCGCTATAGGTAGCTGGAGTGAGCGGCTATGGCAAGGGGGAGTAAATCAGCCTTTGGGGGATTCTGCCGCAGTGCGTGTTTCGGGACGCGTTCAGCGTAGCGATGACGCTTGGCAAACCAGTCTGGCTACAGGCCGGCCGCATGGTGAAAAAGACCTCTGGGATTTACGCAGTTGGTGGCTGGTTGAGCCATCAGAACGCAGCCGTATTGAAGTGAAGGTCTATGGCGGGCAGAACCAGTCCGAGTTAGCTCTTGCCCGTGCTGTGGGGCTATATGACGCTGATGGCGGCTATTGTGCCGCGGTTCTTGCTGGGCGACGAGACGATGAGAATTGCCTCAGCTACGCGGGGTTGATTGCGAGGATGAACGGGGAGCCGGATGAGGTTCCCTTTCCAGCAATACAGAAGCGTAACGGGGCCACGTCTCTCTCCAATGCCATCAACCGGTTTGATAACCGTCAGTTTGGGAGTACGTTGATGGTCACTCATCAAATCGACGATAGCGTACTTGGGTCTATTCAATTACAAGCGATTACGAACTACGAGAAGTTTGATTTTGGATTGACGTTTGACTACGACGGTTCTTCTGCTGAACTCGGACATCAGATTACGATGAGTGCCATAGAGACATTGTCTCAGGAGTTACGATTGTCGTCCTCTGGCTCTGACGCCATGAGATGGCAAACTGGCTTACTGGTAAGTAGGGATGAATTCATTCAGGACGGCCAATACCTCCTCGGGGACAACACTCCCATTGGATTGGTGCATGGCCAACTCGACTACACGCAAGTGACGAGATCGCGAGCACTATATGCACAGACAGAATATTCCCTGACTGACCGTTGGTCCGTGAATGCCGCACTGCGCTATACCAGCGAGAGCAAAACTTATCGGGATGGTCGGGTATCCGCGCCAGCATTTCCTCCACCATACGATGTGGTTGTAGATGATCTGAATGGTGACTATAAATTAAAAAGTCGCTGGTCCGGGGGGGGAGGTGTCAACTGGCAAATCAATGAGCAGACGTTGTGGTATGCGACAGTTTCTGAAGGTTTTAAATCCGGTGGATTTTTTGGTGGATTCATTTTTGAGCGCGAAGAATTTGCACCCTACAAGGAAGAGACGGTGTGGGCTTATGAGTCAGGAATCAAGACCCAGCAATTCGACAATCGTCTGCGCTTGAACGCGGCTGCATTCTATTATGACTACCGTGACGTGCAAGGATTTGTGAATGTTGAAACCAGCCCAGGAAGTGGCACTTCTCTTATTCTGGAACGTCTTGCAACTTTGGGCGATGCAGAGCATTCTGGAATTGACATTGATCTGGTCTGGTTGGCAAGTGCTCGCGTAAGTCTAACTGCTGCTGTGGGTTATCTTGATGCGACCATTACAGGTCATGCGGGCACCACGCTTAATACCCCGGGCGATGTCGTCAGTACCGAAGGTCGACGTGCCTACGCGCCACAATGGAGTGGTGCTCTTGGCGCCGCATACGCCCGATCTGTATCCGAAAGCTACAGATTACAAACAGGTTTTTCATGGCACTATCGAACTGATTTTTCTGGCAGTCTGACATCGAAGGTGGATAAAGCGGTCAAGTCTCTTGACGGGTATGGACTGCTTAACGGATATGTGACACTGAACCGCTTGAATGGGGGCTTGTCCCTCTCTCTCTGGGGAAAGAATTTAAGTAATACCGTTTACTCTCCGCGCAAGACATATGATTCCCTAGGCAGTTACGTTGAGATAATGGGTCAGCCACGTTCTTGGGGTGTTCAAGCCCGTTATGAGTGGTAGCGTGTAAGAATTTTCCTACACGCTGCTCTTCGCAAACGGAACGCATTAATGGACCTGTCGGCATAAAAGGGCCCGTTTTTCTTTTCTTTTTTTTTCACAAATTCCACTTGACGCCATTGCATCGTATATTCGGTAACTATTTCCGACAACTCGTATTACCATGGTGTGCTTGAATTCTGCTCAATCCTGATTCAGCTAAGTCGTCGAATTTTCAGTGTTGTCTGATTTAGGCGCTCGAAGATCGCAATGTACATTGGAGCATACTGGCTGGTTTTCCTCCGCCTGCGCCGCGACTCAAGCTGCGATCACATTTTGTAAGCCCATCAAAACCTGCACTAATTTTTAGGAGAATTACCATGGAAATGCGAAAAGTTGAAACGACCGTTGGTCGGCACCGCAATCTGAGAGGTAAAGCGTCAAGCCCTAACCTGTACAAGATTTTTGAGCAAAGCGAAGAGCAGCAACAGCTCGCTATGCTGAATATAACCGTGAGAGAAAAGCTGGGAGAAGAGTTCGATCTCAAGACCTACTGTGGCGAGGAGGTTCGAGACATAAGCGAACAGACGTTCGATGCGCTTGCCGTTTGCTACAAAACAGTTTTCAACGAGAGCTGGGGGGAATCGTGGACCGATGAGTCTGCAAAGCAGGAGATAAAAGACAGCCTGCGCTGGGATCCGGATCGCATCCCTTTATTGTCATTGCTCTATAAAGGTCAAACTATCATTGGGTTCTGTTGGGTCTTACTTCTCAACAAAGAGGCTCTGAGTCAGGAGCGCGACATGCCATGGGAGCTCTCTGACGCCGAAAAAACCAACGGGATGGCAATCTCCCGCTACTGGATGGAAGAGGTCGTCAAGAAGGACAAAATCATGTTCATCAAAGAGCTGGGGGCATTGAAAGAACACCGTCAAAAGGTTTCTCCGTTTCTGTCTATTCCTCTTTTTGAGCGGGCGGTCAAGTTGGGCTATGATGTCGCGTTTTTGTGGACAAACGTCTACAGCAAGGCATTCAAGTGGGGTCTCGGTGTAGGTTTCTCCCCTGTGCATTTCTTTATTACGAATAATCTACTGCTGATGTACGGTAGCGTTAAAGGTTCGGTGGACACGCTGAAGGCGGTCGTCGAAGCGTCATTTAGCAAGCAGAGTCAGTATTTCATGATAAAGAACATCAACAAATACCTGTTAAAGGGTGAAGCGCGCAACTAGGCGGAAACCAGACAGACTCTATGAACTTCATTTTCGTGCCCAATGCCGTGGTTTTGATCCTGCTGGGTGTCTATACCTGGCGGCAAAACCCGGGACGTCTTGCACTGAGTTACCTAGTGACAAACGTTTCAATTGCGGTGTGGGCGCTGTGCTATCTGGCATTGCACGAGTTGCAAACAGTCGTGCCTGTAAATCCTGTCTCTCAGCTGCAGCTGTTAACCGCACTGCTGCTAGCCAATGGCCTCTATTACACGAGCGTGCTCTACCCAACTATTAGACCAGGGGGCTCGCTCGTCAATGTGATTAACGGGGTCTTTCTTCTCACATTTACTGTGCTTGTCGTTTCTGGCGATTTTGTATCCCATGCAGTGTTGGAAAATGGAGCTGTGGTCTTCATAGATGGACCGGGCTATCTCATTTACTCCGTCTATCTGGGAGTTCTTGGTTTCATGACCATTATAAAACTTCTTACAAGCTATCGACGATATCCTGACTACCGGATTCGGGTTGCTTATATGCTTACCGGATTGGGGTTATTTATAGTCTTTGCGATTATTTTTGATCTAGTGCTAGTGCTATACGGCAACTATGACTGGCTGGTTGTGGGTCACCTGGCCTCGTTGTTTCCGTCCCTGTTCTTTGCGTATGCCATTACCAAACACGACCTAATGGATATAAGGATTCTGGTGCAAAGGAACACGGCCAGAGCAATCGTCATCGTATTGATTGTAGTGTCAATGGTCTTGGCATTTGAGATTTCTTACACCTTGCCGCTGTTAGGTGTGGTGCTGAGCTGTGCGCTAGCTGTCGTCTGGGGCTTCACTGCCATGCGTCTGGAAGTGCTTCTTGTGACGACAGCAAGACGCAAGTTTGTGCGTAACTGGTACGACGCAGAGAATGTATTCAATCGCTTGGCTGAGAATTTGGATCAGGAAAAAAATCGACGCGATATATTCTTCAAAGTGATGCAAGAGCTGGATAGCACTTTTGAATTTGAATACGCGCATTGCATCGTTGCGGTGAGAGACGAAAGTGATCGCCTGCAAAACTACGAATTGCTGGCCAGTGGAGGGAGAAAGCCGATGGCCGTGTTGTCTCCGGACGACCCCTTTATAGAAGAATGCCAATCCAGACGGAGTCCGACGGATATGGCTGCCTTCAAGATGCTCAGCCAGCAACGTTGGGCAGAATTTGGCTACACTGTCCCCGAGCAGGCACTGGTAGTGCCGTTCTTCTCTCCAGAGATACTGGAAGGGGTGTTAATTCTGGGGGAGCGTAGCAGCCAAGATGCATTTACAAAAAGTGACAGACTGTTTCTAATTCGGCTGGTTAGCTATGTGTCTGCGATCCTTTACCGACTGACACCGTTCGAGAAATTGGAGAAGCTATACTTCGAGAATCAGAGTCGATTGCACGAGGCTGAAATTCAACTGGTTCGAGGAGAAAAAACGCGGGCAATCGCTCACGCTACCCGTCAGGCCCATCATGAGATCAGAACTCCTTTAAATATCATTCGCTTGGGGGCGAGACGAATACGAGATACAGCGTCTGCGGAAAAGTACAAAGCCGTGATAGAAGAGCAAGTTGAAAGGGCGATGGAGATCGTAGAGGAGACTTTGATTATTACTGATGCGGAAAGTGATGATCAGGATCGATTGCAGGCAGTAGAT
The DNA here is from genome assembly GCA_038258585.1 of Pseudomonadales bacterium. Lineage (GTDB taxonomy): Bacteria > Pseudomonadota > Gammaproteobacteria > Pseudomonadales > Pseudohongiellaceae > UBA5078. The sequence goes on along the minus strand of JBBSPQ010000099.1, from coordinate 2,088 downwards.
ATCAATCAAATACTGGCTCGCTCACTGCGTTTGATGCCTGAATCACAACATCAGCAAGTACTAGAGTTTGAAGAAGAGCTCCCATGTGTTATGGGAATCTCGAGCGAGATGCAGGTGCTTTTTTCGAATGTCATCAAGAATGCCATTGAAGCGATGCCTGAGCAGGGAGTCTTGACAGTACGCAGCTTTGCTCAACGAGGCGAGGTAGTTGTGACGATTGCAGACGCCGGCATTGGTATTGAGCCCGAATTTCGAGAAAAAATCTGGGAGCCCTATTTCAGCGGTAAGGTAACCGCAGTCGGAAATATAACCGCGAGACGAGGTTGGGGGCTAACGATATGTAACCGGATCGTCACCGACCATAAAGGAACGATACAATTTTATAGTGTGGTGGGGCAGGGCACTACCTTCACGGTGCGTTTACCTGCCGTCTCAGGAATTGCGTAACTCCTTTACCCAGCGCGATTCCCGCTCGATCAGAATTTCCCGCAAAATTTCGCCTTCCTTATGAATGACGATTCGCTTTAGTAATGTGAGAAGTTCATCTTCCTCAAAGGGTTTGACAATATACCCAGACGCAAGTCCGAGAGTGGGATCTTTAGCCAACTGCAGTCTTTCCTTGTCGCTATAGGCCGAAAATATTACCACCGGGATATGACGTTTGAACGGACTCCCACCCTCGTCGTTACGCAACTGCTTGATAAAAACTTCTCCGTTCATTTTTGGCATTTGCCAGTCAAGAAGAATGCAGGTTATGCCATTACTAAGAAAATTGAAGCCACGTTCATGGGCTTTCAAAATCCGGAACGCGTGTTCACCATCATAGGCCGGAATCGCCTCGTAGAGACCGGTCTCATTAATAATCTCCACTACCAGTTCTGACTGGTCCTTATCGTCTTCGACGACGAGCACCAGAGGTTTAGATTTCATAGTCTATTGCTCGTCTCGAGAGATTCAACGTTTTGATAGCGTGTAGTTTTGCCATATATGCCAGTTTTTTCGGAATACAAAGACTGGCCCCTGAAAAACGCCACTGATCAGGGCAAAGGGCAGCATAACAAGGGCAATAAGCGTATTGGCAAAAATGACAAGAAACGGGAACGGCTCTCGCTTGAACTCACGTTGGATCTGATGGTTTGTTAGCGACACTAATTCTATAGGTTTGGTTCTCATGCGATGAGTCAGAATTGCTGCGGTGAATTTGTTATAGCTGCGGAGGGGATAACGTTTCCACTGAACTACCTGAAGGTGGTTGAGGTCGATCCAATGTTCGTATACGGCCTGAGCTTTAAAGAAGACGCCGCCAAGCACGCCGTAGATGATGCTCCACAGCACGAGAACCGGGAATAGCACGATGGTTAGTAGTCCTTTAGTCATGTGTAAACTCCATGTTTACGTTTGCCGTCTGTTCGAACCCCTACTTGTAAGAACAGGCGTCTCGTCGTCGCTGAAATTCCCCCCATTGCGAATTTCAGTTAAAAACGAACTTCTACAATTTTCTGTTGCGTTGACAGTAGTATACACTACGGGCACTAACGCACTAGCGATCGCAGACGAATATGCCAAATACCAATACGCTTGTAAAAGGTCTGCTGATACTCGCGTACTCTGCGTCTTATGCTCTATTGACATTGACATTAAGCGCCATCGTTATTGATCCTGTTTTCCATGCGGTATTTCAGTTTCTTTTCATCACGTTTGTTTGTCTCACCTACGATCTGTTCTACCCGTATATGCTAATGGGATTCAAACTGACTCGCGGGAATATGCCTACAAATCAGTTAAGTTCTTTCGCTGAACTCATTAATAGTCTGCATGAGCATACTGATCCTGAGTCGCTGTTGGAGTTCGCGGGCAAAGCCCTCGCCCGACTGACCGGTGCGCAGCATACCAAAATCTTTGTGTGCGACTCGTTGATGTCAAACTCGGATGTAACTAAGAACGAAATGATTGAGTGGATTCCTTCAAGCCAAAAAACCACAAAACAGGGAGAATATTCTGTGGTTGTACTGCCTCACAACGGCGCCTTGTACTCCTATGCAAAAACGAGGCATGCGGCACTGTTTGCAAACCAATGTCCACCCGCGG
>JBBSPQ010000098.1:0-6943 GCA_038258585.1 Pseudomonadales bacterium | reverse complement strand
TCCGCCCAAGGTTGCGTAGGAAGCACCCGGATAGCCCGCCCCGTCGGCTGACTCCCGCAGGTGCAGCCCGATCAATCCTGCGTAAGCTTGAGCCTGGGTGCCAGTCGCGAGTACTTGTCCAGCATTCTCAACCATGCCCGGTAGCTGCCGTTCTTCATCGGAAAGCTTGTCTGCTGCTGAAAAGGAGATCTGTTGAGCCGCCAGCTCAGTGCGAATATTTTCTTGGACGAACCGGCCCATCGCTAAAGCTGCGCCCCCTATCACGAGAGCTCCAATGGCGAGCACGACCCAGAGTAGCAAGACTCGGGCCCACATTGCGGGTGAGAGACGATAGTTTAGGTATTTCATGAGTTTGTTCCCTCTCTAAGTTGTTGCTTGAACTTTCACAATTGTCGCCGAAAGGGAGTTTTGACTGTAGTGTCGTTGATCATCTCTAAAGGTGCTGAATGTCATGGATAAGGCTGGTGCAGAGAACTTTTGTTCTGTGTCATAAAGGCCATGAGCAGATCAGAACGGGTGATAATGCCCACCAGTGTCTCCTCGCGCATGACCGGAAGACAGCCAATGAAATTTTCCAGCATCAGCCGTGCAGCTTCGTACACTGGAGCATCTGGTTCAACGATAATAGGTGCAGGCGTCATCACCATTGAGACCGGAACAGCGTTTGCCAATTCCGTGTTCACAGTCGGACCTGATTTTTGGAGCGACTCACCCAATGCCTGCTCACAATCGTGGACACTCAGGATACCGATCAGATGCTTCTCGGCGCTGATGACTGGGAGGTGATGACAGCCAATCCCACGCATAACTTCTATCGCCTCTGCGAGTGTCGACTCCGAGCTGATCGTCGTAGGATGAGCGGTCATCACATCGCAAACGTTCATGGCAGCGCAGCCACTGGATAATCGAATGTCTGCTCAGGATCAAGCATCGGCTCGCCCGACTGCCGAAGCAGAAGCCGAAATACGTCGACTTCTGTCAAAATCCCGACAAGTGCCCCACAATCATCTGTCACTGGCAGGCTGTTAAAGCGATTTTCATTCATGAGGTGTACAGCTTCGAGAATATAAGTGTTTTGTTTCACCGTTACCAGATAGCGGGACATAATGTCATTCACCATCACCTGATCCCAGAGTGCACGAATCTCCCAGACACTTAGTGATGTTGCGCTGGATGGCATGGCTCGGCGGATATCACCGCTGCTCAAAATGCCGACAAGTTGATTGTCCTGGATGATAGGCAGATGGCGGATATGATGGTCGCACATCGCGGAATGGGCAAGGCGAACAGACATATGAGGTACACCGGTAATGACTGGATGTGTCATGTACTCGTGAACCAGAACGTTTTCGAGCATGACTAACTCTCCTTTTTATGTTTCACAATCCACCGCAAATCATGGCTGAAATACGGTGGGTTGAAGTTCTTTGTACGAGGATTTCATTGACCGACCACACCCTACTTTCGCCGTTAACTGATGGTAGCGGGCAGCGGCTCGGTAGCAATCTGCGAAGGTAATTGCACTTCCTTACCCGCATCGACCAGTATCCGAAACATGTCGACATCCGTCAGGATTCCAATCGGGCAATTCTCGGCATCAACCACGGGCAGGCAATTGACATGGTGATTTATCAGCAATTCTGCGGCATGTGTCATCGACGTCTCTGGACGCACATGAACAACATGGTGACTCATCACCTGTTCGACCGTAACCTGCTCCCAAAGCTGGGCGATTTCCCAGATGCTCAGAGTCGATGTCGTTGACGGACCAGCGCGCCGAATATCACCACTGCTGAGCATCCCAACCAGTTTGTTTTCCTGGACGACGGGCAAGTGACGTATATGGCTATCCTCCATGAGTTGCTGGGCGACGCGGATCGGCGTTGTTGGTGAAACGAAAAGCACAGCCCCGGTCATATAGTCTTGAACTTTTGCATCGCGTAGCATGGCTGCTCCTCCTCACGAGTCTATTTTCAGAATCGTAAAGCATACTTCGCACTCTGTGGTATTGAAGCGACGGTGACAAATGTCACTTTTCGCAGCAAGCACAGCAATATATTGAGGATCATGAATTAATAGGAAGTTCGAGGGTGACGCGCGTTCCTTTGCCAGGGATGCTATCAATCGTGATCGTGCCACTATAAATGCGAGCACGCTGCATCATATTGCGCAGTCCAAGCCCTTCATGTTCAGACGCAGTGTCGGGACTGAAGCCGCTGCCATTATCGCGAATCACCATCTGAAATTGGGTGGCGTCTTCCGTGACTTCCATCAACGCTTCGGTAGCCTGAGTATGGCGAATAATATTGCTGACCGCTTCGTAGGCAATCTGGCAGACGGCTTCGACGACGGGCGGCGCAAACGGAGGCTGGCGATCCGGGGCGTTCACCTGAATGCTCAGCGAGTTCGGGATATGCAAGCGGGTGACGACATCGAGCAGGGCGCTGCGTGTTGTTTGCTGCTCATAGGCGGCGACTTTCAAATTCAGGATGTAGTGTCGAATGTCCTCGATCACGGTATCCAGGTTGCTGGTGGCTTTCGATAATTCGTCGCTCACGTCAGGCTTTGTCAGCTTGAGGAGTTGAAGCTGCATCCCAATTGCGTAGAGCGACTGAATGATGCCGTCGTGCAGTTCCATGCCGACCCGTTCACGCTCTTCCAGCAGCGTCAGACGACCATGCTGTTCACTCAACTGCGATCCGGCAATCGCCAGCGCCGCATAACCTGCCAGCGCCTCCACCAGCCATTGATCTTCCTGGGTGAATGGTTGATCATCCAGCCGATCCGTGAGATACAACATCCCGAATAATTGCAGTCCGGTCTGAACAGGCACGCCCAAAAGCCGATCCATATAAGGATGGTTTTCCGGGAAGCCGACACTGCGCGGATGTTCACTCATATGCTCCAGGCGCAGGATTTCACGCTCCTCGATGATCAGCCCGAGCAAGCCACGTCCAATCGGTGGATGGGCAATGCGCTTGATGGCATCCGGCTCCAGCCCGGCAACCTCGAAATACATCATCGTTCCATGTTCGCTCGGAATGCCAAGCGCGGCGTAACGCGAATGCACCAATTGCTGGGCAACATAAGCAATTTGCTGAAAGACCTGCCTGAGCGATCCTGCTTCGGCGGCATGAACGACCGCCTCGGCGATGTCTTTTAACGTGGCAAGGACAACTGTCACCTCTTTTTCAGGAGTTTCGTTACTCGTCATAAACACGCTCATTGATTAGACTCGATATGCTATATTCTAACGTGAATTGAGTCTATTGGATGAACGGATGGCGGCATGTCCACACCTGTGCAGATTCTGATTGCAGACGATCACTCTGTAGTACGCGCTGGGTTACGGGCGCTTTTAGAGCATCATGAAAATTTTCACGTGGTCGCCGAAGCTGGAACTGGTGAAGAGGCAGTTCGTAAAGCCCAGGAATGGAAACCTGACATAGCAGTTCTGGACATCCGAATGCCGGGGATCTCTGGTATTGAAGCCTGCCGTCAGATTGTCGACAGCGTCGAAGCCTGCCGCGTAATTATGCTGACGACCTACGCGGAGGATGAGCTGCTGTTTGCGGCCATTCGCGCTGGAGCTTCGGGCTATGTACTGAAACGGATCGGCGATAATGATTTAGTCCAGGCGGTCGAGCGGGTGAGCCGGGGTGAGAACATTCTCGACCCCGCGATGACAGCAACCGTTTTCAGCGAAATGCGCAAGGCGGATCAGACTCAGCGCGCCGCCGCGTTCAACGAGCTGACGCCACAGGAATTGTCCGTACTCTCGCTAGTCGCGCACGGCATGACGAACCGGCAAATCGCAGTGAATCTGTATTTGGGAGAAGGCACAGTGCGGAATTACGTGAGCAGCGTACTGGCGAAGATTGGGGTTTCAAACCGTGCAGAGGCGGCGGCGTATGCCGTTAAGCATAATATTGACGAAGTTGTGCCGCCCCCTTCTAAGGTGACTGAGTAAATCCGGTCAGCCGGTATCCAACGCTTTATTTTCACTCTCCGACTACTGTTCCATTGCCCGGCTAGGGATGACCATAATCGGGCGCGATGCAGCACCAAGTACCCGACTCGTCGTGCTGCCGAACAGCCAGTGGCTGATGCCGCTGCGACTGTGAGTGGACATAACGATCATGTCGACGGCAAGTTCGTTGGCGACCTGAGCAATCACCAGCGCAGGCTCGCCGATTTCCACACGGGTATGAACATGGTATCCCGTTTTATCGACACTAGCAGCTATCTCCTGCAAGTAGTGCGCCGCTAGGTCGCACGCTGAATCGAGAGGTGGACGATATTCCCGCTCGATCTCAACAAGTGGACTTGCCCCATAAATCGGAAAATCTGGAAGCTGCACAGCCGTCAGCAGGGTGATGTCACACTGGTCGTCGCAGACTTGTGTGACGAAATCGAGCGCCTTCAGTGCCACTTGGGAACCATCCAGTGGAACCAGTATATGCTTTAGCATGAGCTTTCCTTTCTACACTTGCCTCCTTGATACCTGCTTATCCGCTGGCGACTGCACTGTACTAACGGATTCACCACACGCGCCGTGATTACGCCAAACGTGCCCATTTACCTTAATCTTGCCGAGTGATCCGGCGCGCTCAACCGAAATTCATTTCGGCGAGTTTCTGTTCATGCAAGTGCTGGGTCTGCTGGCTCGGAACGACCAGCACCGGACGTGTTGACTGACTGAGTACACGGTTGGTCACGCTCCCGAACAGTAGGCGGCTCACGCCGGAGCGTCCATGCGTGGACATGACAATTGCATCGACCTCGAATTTGACTGCTGCGTGGATAATGCAGTCAGCGGCGTCGCCCACTTCAACCCGTGTATTGACGTGATAGCCGAGCTGTCGAAGCGGCTCCGCAAGCTCCTCTAAATAGCGCTTCCTATTGTCTTCCAACTGTTCCAGCGTCGGATAATATTCCGGGTTGAGAGTGACCGGGTTGCCAGCATAATTGATAATTTCTGGTTCCTGAACGGCAGTCACGAGCGTAATTTCGCAGGTGATATCCGCAACCTGTGTGACGAGATCAAGCGCTGTTTTCGCCAGCAGCGAACCATCTAGCGGGACAAGGATGTGCTTTAACGCGAGCTTTCCTTTCTACCTTCATTTTGCGCTAGGCAGCGTTCATAAAACGACTGCCCAACACCTTATTCGTTTACAACGAGTGCCGTCACCATGCCAAACATGCCCATTTGTCCTTCGGCATGGTTCAGAATATGGCAGTGATACGCCCATGCCCCCGGTTCAGTACAGTCAATCAGCACATCGTAGCGCTCACCGGGAGAAATCAGCACGGTGTCCGCCATATAAGGCGTCGGCAGGTGATAGCCATCTTTGGCGAAGATCAACTGCGGCATTCCGTGCAGGTGCATGGGGTGGCTCATCAGCCCTTCGTTCAGGTAGCGGACGCGAATCTTGTCGCCGAGTTTGGCCACAATCGGCTGGGTATACGGGAACGATTTCCCGTTGATCGTGAAGCCAAGTGCCGAGTCATTCAGGATCATCACGTAATCACCCTGAACGACGGGTTCACGGCTCGTGTCCTTCGGGTTAATGATGAACGCCCCCAGCATCCCCTTCAGCACTTGCTCGGTCGCGTTAATGTGCGAGTGATACTCGTGCGTACCGGCGTTGCGCGTCGTGAATTCGTAGGTGAAGGTCTCACCCGGCATGATCGGGTCTTGGGTGATGAAGGGCACGCCGTCCATCTTGTTGGGAATGAGCAGACCATGCCAGTGGATGATCGTCGGCTGAGTCATCTCATTATGGACATTGATGCGTAGCTGATCGCCTTCATCGACGTGAAGGGTGGGGCCGGGGACGCGCCCATTGTAGGTGATTGCTGCCATGAGATTACCCCCGCCTGTATCCCAGTGGACTTCCTGACAGTGGATGTCGAAAACCTTCACACTATTGTCGAGGGTTGGCTGATATTCTTCCGGCCAGTAGTGTGGATCTTGCCCGATATTGTTCAGAAACGTTGTCACGCCTGCTTTATGATGCTCATTCATCGCGACCCAATCGACCTGTTGAGCCATCGCAGGTGCAGGCGTAGCGGTCGGCATGGGCATATCGGTCATCTCTTGGGCGCGGCTGGGGCTGGCTAACCCGGCGATTCCGGCGGTCCCTACCCCGATTCCCAGTAATTTCAAAAACTCGCGACGCTGCATAATTCCCTCTTTTTCTGTCCGGTGATTGGCTTACTGGATCGTAACTGAACTCGCTTTAGGACATAAGGAACGAATGTCACGCCTTCTTGTGACAAACTTCACTACTGGTAAAGCGGGACTTGCTCGCATAATGGCGATGTATTCTTCGTCGTAGGGATCAAGTTCATGAGCAATCGTCCACCCGTGTCTCAGATTCCGCCGTTCTTTCCCGCGCTGGTTTTGCTGGGCATCTTCGTCGTTGTACTGGCATTACTTATGCCGCAGCCGCTTCCGCAAGCGGTCAATCCAGCGACACCGCTGTCGACAACCGTTGCGCTTCAGCCAACAACACGGCCGCCGACAGCCACCACTCAGGCCGCGCAATCCGTCGCCTACGACCCGGCGCTGGTCAAAGACGGACAAACCGTTTTTCAATCGGTTTGCTTCGCCTGTCATGGGATTGATGCGCGGGGAATTCCGGGGTTGGGCAAGAATTTGGTCGAAAGTCAGTTCATGCATGGCCTGACCGACGAAGAACTGCTTCAGTTCATTATCAAGGGGCGTGAGACCTCCGATCCACTGAACACCACTGGCGTCGCCATGCCGCCGCGTGGTGGAAATCCCTCGCTGACCGATGATCAACTGCGGGCAGTGATTGCCTACGTCCGCACGTTATCGGTTAGTGCGAGCGTAGTTCAGGCAGTGCCGGACACCAGTTCCGCTGTCCCGACGACTGCTCCTCTGACAACCCCCATTTTGCCTACCAGCATTCCTGTC